>CAYTDR010001207.1:0-2554 GCA_964436185.1 uncultured Candidatus Obscuribacterales bacterium
TAGCGAACTCAGCCAGGAGTATTCCCATGCCTGCGAGCTTGTAGCCAACCTCGGACTGATATTGAGAGAGGAGCTGCCTGTCAACAAGACCGATGCCAAAGTGTTGACGGGGTATGTAGTCGAGCAGATTTGCCAGTGGGCGCGATCGTGGGATGCTGATTTGATTGTGCTTGGCTCACACGGGCGCAGCGGGTTTCAGCATTTCATGCTTGGCAGCGTGGCAGAAGAGGTCCTCAAGAAAGCCCCTTGCACGGTCGAAGTTGTCAAACACAGAAAGCATTTTGAAGACTTGGAAGAGAAAGGAGCTCCAGAATCACCGCAGCTAGCCGCCACTACAACGGAGAAAGATCATGAATGACGTCAGTTGCTGTGAGCGTCCTCGCACCCGTGCATGGTCAGTCGATCGACAAGTGAGACTTCTGTCAGGCTTCCTGGTTTTGATTGGCATTTCACTTTCGTTCCTCCACCCTGTTTTCCTATTTCTCGCTGTTATCGTGGCACTGGGGATGGTGCTTTCCGCTATTGCCGGCACTTGTGCCATGGGCGTGATCGTCTCCTGGCTTCCCTGGAATCGCTGATGTTGCGTCACGTCCAGGTTTTCGGCAAACGACTCGCGACCGGAAACTGGGTTTCACCGTTCGATGCTTTAATGCCACCACGTGCATTCGTGAAAGTTGATCTCTCTACCTTCGATCGTCTATGAGTTGCCTTGTCCCATCATGTTCGTCGCAGGTCTACATCCCTGAGTTCTTGTGGTTAATATGAAAAATGGCTGTATAATCTTGTGTTAAGCGTTTTGTGTATTGATGGGCATCTGAAATCGCTGGTTCTACGATATTCTCAATAGACCACGCTTTCGTGATGACTACGGTGAAACGACGGAGGCGGGTTACGAGGAGGACTCCATAGGGCGACCGTACCATGATCCGGACGATCAGTGCTTGGACCCAGAAATTCCGCATGTCGAGCCAATCGGCGGCAGCGGAATGGGAGCATTGTGAAGAACTCGATTGATCGACAGCCGAGGAGTCCAAACTGAGAGCTGAATTAGAGCGTCGGCTCAAGTTTCTTGCGGCACATCTCAAGAAGCAGTTTCACATAAAAATTAAGGCTGAACCAAGCGACTTTGCATACCAGCGAATCATTCCCTGGAAGTATTTTGCACCTACTGAGCGTCTTCTGTAATCATCTGATTGGTGGGTGTTTTGAATCACCATCCTGGTTAAACTGTGTTAACAAGTTTCATCTGTAGGAATCGAGAATTCCATGCACAGCCCTAGAACCAAGACAACTAACCGGAATAGATGGACTTTCAGTGAGAACAAAAACATACTCTACCTGGATGATCATCATTGCAACGGCTCTAAAGCAGAAGCAGATCTTCATGTCATCACGACAGCTGGACTTATCCCTACTGTCGAGCATGAAAGTGTTGAACAGGTTCTTCAACCAAAGGTTGTCTCCGATCAATATGTCGGAATGCTGAGAATCGGGCAGGAGAATTTTGTTATCTACACAACCAATGGAGATGTGCCTCTCTTCACTGCCGAGTACGGTTCCATCGACCGCGAAAATTGTCATGTACAGCTTGTGAACCCACCTGACAGAGAGAAAAGAGCCCTTCAGACAAAGATTCGGGAGCTGGAGAAAACCAATTCTAGTCTCGAGGAATTGGTCAACTCGGATGCTCTTACAGGATTGCTTAACCGGCGTGGGTTGGTAGCTGTCTTAAAGCGAGAGCTCTCTTATGCGCGACGGACTAAGTCGACTCTGCTGGCGGCACTCGTAGACCTGGATAACTTCAAAGCGATTAACGATAACTATGGGTATGAGCACGGCGACCAGGTATTGAAGATTGTCGCGAGTGTCATATCTGAGAGAATTCGTGGAAGCGACTGGCCCTGCCGCGTGGGAGGTGACGAGTTCCTTGTCCTTTTGCCTTGTACGCAGCTTCAGGATGGGGTAGCTGTTCTTGACAGGGTGCGCAAAAGTATTGCCGAAAAGAAGCTGATGACAGCCCGAGGTTTTGCTATCCCAATGACCGTCAGTATTGGTGTGGCACCATTGACCGAAAAAATAACTGCGGTTGAGGATGTCTTGAGGGTGACCGGGAGAGGATTGCGAGCTAGCAAGTCGTCAGGAAAAAATCGAATATCGGTCCTGAGCGACGAGGAGTCGTCACATACCAGCTTCGATCGAGGAGCGGGGTAAGAGAGCTGTTCAATGAACATCTCCCTGAAGCCAGCCTGAGGTCAGCTACAGCGCACAAAGTGAAATTCAATCGAAGTTATTACTCATTTCAGCAGCCTATCGAATGACTCCGCACTCAATACCACTTTAGAACACACCAAGTGCATCGAACATAGTCATTTCAGATGATGTGCTCTGCGGTTTAAACGCGGAAACTGAAACATGAGTAGATATTTGAGGACTCTGGAAGACATGGACTGCCGTCATAAAATCAGTCAGGACTCGCCTCGTCGCAATGAGATCAAAGAAACAGCATCTACGGGAGACGCAAATCTTGTAATACGCGAAGCCACAGGCGGCGATG
>CAYTDR010001208.1:0-2553 GCA_964436185.1 uncultured Candidatus Obscuribacterales bacterium
ATTCACCTTTTTGGGCATTGAATCGAAAACGTGACTCAAAAACTTCAGGGTAAGGCGAGATGTACTCTTCAGTCAGTGCATGAGAGACCGCCTTCATCTGTCTGGATTCCTTCTCACGTTCCGCGTCGGAACCACAGGACGTAAGTACGAGTGAAGTCACCAATTGCAACGCTGTAATAGCGAGTCTGCGCTGATTTCGCATTGGCAGGGTGTTCGATGGAATGGCGGTCATACCGGAGGCGTAACACGCTAAGGATAGCGGCTGCACAGGTAAAGAGCAAGGAACCGAGCCATGACTTGCGGGAACCCAATCAATAGTCAGCGCACTTGCGGATTCGAATCAATGGAAACAAAGATTCGATCTCTTATTGTCCTCAAAACTTTCTCTATTAGATCTAAAAGAGATCTAGATGCATATTAGGTATTTATCTCAAGTGTAAGAACCTGGTGTTTCTCAAAGCTATTTACTGAGAGTAAAGATAAAACGTAGATTGAGATCGAGGAATTCGTGAACTCTCTTCATGAGTCTCATTTCTTGCACTCCTGCATGACTATTTCAGATTCTAGAACTTCATTTCTTATCAGATAGATGATAATGTTCATTTCTATAAACCCGCATGCAGACTGCAACTTGCTCAATCTTTTTTGCAAAAAGGGGTTGACGAGCTCCCCCCGTCGCGTGGTATTATGAACAGTATCGAGCGGCACCTTTGAAGTGAACACGACCGCCGCTAGGTAATCGGAGTAGAAGATGAATACGTATATGACAGTTATCAAAAGACAGCACGAAGGCAATCATCGCTTTTCACCGAGCGCAGGCGATTTGTGCAGAAATATTCCCAGGTCTAGCTGAGCAAGTATTCTCCTTGAAGCTTCGAGCCTGGGTCCTAAGTCCCAGGCTTTTTGGTTTTTAGGGCCCCAATTCGAAAGGCGGAGAATGTCCCGATCAGTGATTAAACCTGATATCTGGAAACTGAGTTACGGACGCAATGTCCGCTGTCGCACCCTGAAAACCGAATATAGCGTAATGCGCTTTGAGTGTCTGAGCACGATACCGGATCGCCTGGCATGTCTTGTGATTCCACTGTCTCCTAACAGTCGAGCCCATGGACACGATCTGGAATAATTTTCTCCGGATGTATAAATTTTTGCCGCACACGCGGTGAGTTTTTTGAACAATCTCGATAACAGTTCGAGAAGTGTGGGATCAAAATTCCACACTGTTCACACTACGTCCGTTTACACGCTCACGTTCACACGTGACACGTTGACGCGATGCTTGATACAAGCCAATTCAGCCATCGCCTTTTTCACTGCTGGTTCTTGCAGACTTAGCAGCGATAACTCTTCGTAGCAATGGACACTCAAAGTAGCACACGTATCCCTGGTGTAACTGGCAACATAGCGGCCTCCAAACCCGTCGGATCTAGGTTCGAATCCTAGGGGATGCGCCAGTAAGATTTTTCAACACACACTGCAGAGTGGTGTAACGGTTAACACATCAGCCTCATAAGCTGAGGACTGCCGGTTCGATTCCGGTCTCTGCGCCCATGTTCGAAATCCATCTGTCGATTCGAGTAAAAGACAGCGTGATGAGAGCAATCTGTTTCGGCTGAATCCGCAGGAGGATTTCTGATGAAACAACCAGGTAACTGGTTCACTCGAAAGGGGCTACATAGTAGGCTTTCGGGTATACGACCCGCACATGTCGTCAAACTGTTCGACCTTCATCCGAAATCTCAAACGAAATTGCGGATGGAACACTGGGAAGATCGAAGCGCTCGGAAGGGGCTACATAGTAGGCTTTCGAGCTATCGACCTCGACAAGTCGCGAAACTGTCGGTGCACGGCCCGTTAGTGTTAGCGGTTAGCACCCTATCCTGTCAAGGTAGCAAGCGCGGGTTCGAATCCCGTACGGGTCGCCACGTGGAGTAGCTCAGCTAGGTTAGAGTACTCGCCTTGGAAGCGAGGGGTCGTTGGTTCGATTCCAACCTCTGCGACCACATTCGGTGATGGCGATGCCACGCATCGCCTCACAGCATCGGCTGGTTCTGATTTCTGTTTCGAAATCGACCACTATTTTCCATGTAAGACACGGCGCCATGTGTCACCACAGGTGATGCATGGCATCAGTCTTCACCACTCTCAAAAATGGGGACTTAGCTCATCGGGCAGAGCATCTCACTTGCAATGAGAAGGTGATCGGTTCGACACCGATAGTCTCCACCAAACCCTTGTAGCAGAACGGCATATGCATCCGGCTCAAACCCGGTGTTTTGAAGGTTCGACTCCTTCCAAGGGTACCAATTGTTTGCCGAATTCAATCCAAAATTCGGATTACGGCTTGCAGCGAAAAGAATTCGTTCGAATGCCTTTGCGAAAAACAGCATTCTTGCGTACAGTCTCGAATCTCTGTAGCAGAACGGTATATGCGGCTGGCTTAGAACCAGCGTCGTTTGAAGGTTCGACTCCTTTCAGAGATACCAACTGGTTGCCGAATCCAAAAAATCGGATACGCAGCTGTACTCTAACAGGCAATGCATACAAACATTT
>CAYTDR010001209.1:0-2552 GCA_964436185.1 uncultured Candidatus Obscuribacterales bacterium
AGGTTTGCCCATTTTTGATTTTCTAATCAATCCAAGTCACTCACTGCTCGCCTCACTCTTCTGCCTTAGTGACGAGGTGAGCGCATGACTCCAGCCCTTATCAGCTAGGCATGTTGCTATGGTTCACGAACTCCAGTTAAATGAACCCTGTACCATTGAGGACCTAAAGGACTAGAATAAGCGCGGATACGGCTCGATGAATTTCGGTCAAAAGCCCAGTATCTTGGCAGGCTTCGGTCGTAAAATGAAACTTTGGTTGCAGGGTTTGATTCTTATAGGTCTTCCACTGGGATTCCAGATTCTCTTTGCTGTGGCGTTAATCACCAACTTGCACCGGATTGATTCGGCAGTAACCAGAGAGACTACAAGTAAGCAGATTCTCAACGTATTTCAAGAGATGAGGTTGACCGCCGATCGCTTCACTTTGGTGGAGCTATCCCGTAAGTACATTCCTCCGAAAGAAGCCGCAGAAACCAGACGTTCAGCCATGACAGAGTTGGCGCGCCATCTGAAAACGCTAGATGCTGTCACTAACAACCTTGATGAACAGTCCAGGAAGATTGTCATGAAGTGCAGGGATGATACCGTGCGTTATATGGAACTGGTGTTTTCTGCCGAGACTGTGTTTTCCGACGGGCAGCCGAAGATTGCTGTGTCCAGATTTAGCAGCCAGCTTGAGTATTACGAGGAGGTCACCTCAATGATGCAAGAGCTGTTGAAGGACGATAAGCTGGTCCGCAAGCACTTCTCTCCAATCGCTCAAGAATTTTCTCCACAGGCATTGGAGGGACGTCAGTTTTTGTTGTCGTTGATTACAGCCGGAATTCTAGGCAACGTTGTTCTATCTACAGGACTGGCAATCTTCTATGGTCGAAAGACTCTCGCTCGTTTCGCTGTCTTGATCGCAAACATCAAGCGGTTCGGCAGTGGCTCTGGGAAGTTTCAAACTCTATCCGGAGACGATGAGCTGGCTGAACTGGGACGAAGCTTCAACGATATGGCGGAGGCGCGAATTAAAGCGGAAGAGCTGCGAAAAACTATGCTGGAGATGGTCAGCCATGATCTCAAGTCTCCGCTTTCATCCTGTACGTTGACACTGTATATGGTTATCGAGAAATATTCAGAGTCGTTGGAGCACTCAGTCCTGCGTTCCTTGAGAAGAGTAAATTCAGACCTCACCAGGCTCGTGCGCATGGCAGATACGTTGCTCACTGTGGGTAAGCTGGAGCACGGAGAGATTGAGATTTCCGCTCGATCTGTAAACATCGACGATCTATTGGGACCTACGGTCGATGCGGTCCGTGGCCTTGGCGATGTGAAGGGAATTGGAATCGAACTTGATTATCCGAATGATTTGGAAGTAGTTTGTGACCCGGATAGAGTGATCCAGGTGCTGGTCAACTTTCTATCGAACTCGATAAAATTCGCGCCACCAGAATCGATCGTTATCGTCAGGGTGTTCTTGCTCGAGCGGTTTTGCCGTTTCGAGGTGATAGACGAGGGACCTGGGGTTCCGGCGGAATTACAGGAGAAGTTGTTCCAAAAGTTCACTCAGCTTGAACAGCCCAGTGAGATCAAGAGCTCGGGAAGTGGTCTTGGGCTTTATATTTCCAAGCTTCTCGTGGATGCTCACCGTGGACGAATTGGTTGTAACACTCCGGAAAAAGGAGGCGCATGCTTCTGGTTTGACCTGCCGAGCGCAGATGAAAACTCTCACGTAGAGGACTTTAGCAACTCTTAGCGCCACTCACTCTTTGTTCTTCGACGCGATCCATCCTCTTGATCGCAGGAAGAAAACCAGTCCGCAAGGCATCAAAACCATCATCAATAGAGCAAGCGGATAGCCCAGATACCAGTTGAGCTCAGGCATGTTGAAAGGCGATCTGTCCGGATTGAAGTTCATTCCATAGATGCCTGCGATCAACGTCGGTGGAATAAACAACGTCGTAATCAGGGTCAGTACCTTCATCACTTCATTGAGTTTGTTGCTCGCTCTTGTGTAGTGAACCTCCATCAGCGCGGAGCAAACCTCGCGATACATCTCGAGCAGATCGCTGATTCGCACAGCGTGGTCGTGACAGTCTCGTAAATAGACGCGAGTAGTATCACTTACCAGTGGGGTGGTGTCCCTAATCAAGCTATTTACAGCTTCACGCGCGGGCCAGACGGACCGCCTGAGCGAGAGAACATCACGCCTCAACTGATACATCTGCGAGGGAGTATCTTCATTGAAGTGTTCCAGGATCTGGTCTTCCATGGCGTCGATGCGCTCCGCCATGTTCGTTAGCAGGGGAAAATAACTGTCAACTACTGCATCGATGATCGCATACATAAGATAGTCGGCGTTCTCGTTGCGAACCCTCCCTCGTCCCTTGCGAATTTTTTCTCGTACCGGATCCAGGCAGTCCATCGGTACTTCCCTGAAGGTGAGCACGAAATTTTTGCCCAGGAATAAACTCAGCTGTTCCGTTTCAACATCGTCTCTGGCAACAAGCATACGAGTGACGATGAATAGATGGTCTTCGTACTCTTCCACTTTGGAGCGCTGATGC
>CAYTDR010001210.1:0-2538 GCA_964436185.1 uncultured Candidatus Obscuribacterales bacterium
ATAAGCCATGCTTTCCACCAGACTGTCGAGTCTTACTCTTTCGCTTATGGTGCTGTGAAAGTCCGCCTTTATGCCAAAGCGGTCAGTCCAGTGCTCAACAAAGGCCTCGATAGAAGAGCAAAGCCCCAGATCGTCTAATGAGGACGGGCGTAACTCAAGGGTGAGGTAATGAACGCGGTTGCCCATCTCGGTAGTAAGGGCCTCGAGCTTCTTAATGGCCGCTTCTGCTTCGTCGTTGCCTTGTACTTTCGCTAGCAGTCGGTTCAGTCCAATCCTCAAGGCCACAATGTTCTGCCCCAAAACATCGTGCAGGTCTCGCGCTATTCGTTCGCGCTCGGTCTCTTGCGCGGTGGCAGCGAATCGCCAGGGCATGGCATTGTTTGGCAGGTTCTTCAAAGCGGCTCCATTTGCGATTTTGAGTGCTTGCGTGTCAATGGCACTACGCCCCACTCTCACCGCTTGCGGTGCTTTCTTGTTCTTAGATTCTTGTCGCCGCTCAACTGTCGATGAAGTCATTATCCAGGTGCTCGCAAAAGAGCTGAAGTACTGCCATTCGTTCATTTTGACCGACGTCGGTTGACGCATTCATCATCATCAAGGCTGATTTAATCTTGTCCGTCATATTCAAGCACAATCATTCTTAGGGTTGACGTATACAACGGACCTTACCTCCGCCTGCTGGCCGACTGCTTAGTGGCTCATTGATCAACATCCTCTCCTGAAGAAAGTATCACATGACGAGTTGAGCAAATTCCTCAGGTTAGAGACCCCTGTCTTTCGCCTGGCGCTCGAGCTTGCGCACGAAAATATACAGACCAGTTGTTCCTGCACACAAAAGTCCGGAGAATATGGCCCCTGGCAGCGCACTGTTGCGAAAACCGGAAAGGCACGCCTCCAGGGAGGCTGTAAGAAGCCACATTTGCACGACAAGCAATATGGCGGTCAAGGCGAGCGCGCCATCGATTGCCACCAGGTACTGGCGGCGGGAGCGAGATCTGGTGTCGTATTTAGGGTCAATCATGTCTCGTCTTAATACCTACTGCTAGCAGTAGTCCGTCTTGTTTCTCCAGGACAATTCGAGGCAGCGGTCGTGGAGGAGGACCTTTTATGACTTCGCCCGTCTCAAGGGAGAACGAGCCTTCATGGCAGGGACACTCCAGGCGCCTGGTGTTTTGCGAATAGTAGACAGGACAGGACAAATGAGTGCATTTTTGACTGTATGCAACGAACTCATCTTCGGACTTACGCACCATAATGCATGGGTCAGCTGATGTCGGGTAGCGAAAGAGCTTGACTGAGCCCACCGGCACATCGGCTTCCCTGGCGACAACCTGCTTAGGAAAGAGCGGCTGCTTGTCGAGCCAGGTTTTGACCAGTATCCAGAGATTGCCGACAAACATGGCAAGACTCGTAAGCGCCAGAAACTTCGTGAATTGTCTACGGTTAACCAGTGTTTCGTGAGCCGACTCGATTGAGAATTCGTCTTTCCAGAGGGGCTCACATTCGGATTCATGCGGTGGCTTCATGGTCGTTCTCCTTCTCCCACATGTAGTCGACAACATCTATGCTGATTTCGTCGTAGGACTCAGGCACCATCATGAAGACTTTGGTGGTCACCTCTTGATTGCCGAAGTGGAACACATTGGTGGGCTTGAGTCTGCGTTCTTTTTTGATTTGCTCAATTGGCACAAAAGCCAATGCTTGACTGGGGCAGACAGTGGCGCACATCGGTCGTTTACCGGTTGATGTGCGGTCGTAGCACATATCACACTTCATCATCTGATCGAGCTTGCTCATCATTTTAGGTACGCCGAAGGGACAACCGAGGACACAATTGGAGCATGCAACGCAGCGTGGCTTGAGCGAGGACTGGACGACACCATCGTCTGTTTTTTTGATGGCATCGGCAGGGCAAACCTGGGCGCAAGTTGGATTGTCACAGTGCATGCATACTGTAGGCACGGTAGCAATGCTGTTGGCACGGTCGATGAAATCTACCTGGATCATCGGGTAGCCTCTGTGAGTCTCGCACTCGGCGCAGGCATTCTCGCAGGACTTGCAGCCTATGCAACGAGAAGGGTCGATAAAGAATCCATACACGGTCATTGGGGAGCGCCTCCTGATTGTGATCCATCGGTTTTCTTGATGCGGCAGGCAGAAACTTTGTACTCCGGTATTTTGCTTCTCGGGTCGATGGTACGATGCGTGAGCCTGTTGATGCTCTTATCCCCGGGCCAGTGATATGGCACGAAGACGGTGTCTGGACGGATGGTTTTTACGACCATTGCTTTGAAGGTGGCTGTGGCTCGCCTGGTTGTGACAGCGACCCAGTCACCGTCCGCGATACCATGCTGATTGGCAAGGCGAGGATGGACTTCGAGGCGCGGCTCAGGGTACATATCGACCAGGGCACCTATGCGGCGGGTTTGCGTACCCGACAAATACTGGCTGACCACACGACCTGTGGTCAGATAAATCGGGTACTCGTTATCCACCGGATCGCCTGAGTCGCGATAAGGTGTAAGCATGAAGCGCGCC
>CAYTDR010001211.1:0-2535 GCA_964436185.1 uncultured Candidatus Obscuribacterales bacterium
CCGGAGTTGCCCGGATTGATCGCTGCATCAGTTTGGATTAGGGGAATGTGATGATTGAAGGCACCCACAATTCTGTTCATGGCACTAACAATGCCGATAGTGACGGAATGGTCATAGCCGATCGGGCTGCCTATGGCAACCAACCAATCTCCTGTGCGCACTTTTTTGATGTCACCGAGTCTCGCTACAGGAGCATTGCTGACATCGATTTTCAGAACTGCAAGATCCGTGTATGCGTCTCGACCGACGACGGAAGCCACGTACTCTTTGTTGTTGAACATGGTGACGCGGATGTTTGCATTTAGACCAAGCACATGACTATTGGTAAGAATATAGCCGTCGCTGCTGACGATCACGCCGGTGGCTTGCGATTGGTCACCGCCATAATAGCCACCGCGAGGGGTATTGTGACGATTGAAAAACCCCTGCATAGGTCGATATGGTTCCTGCACGGAACTGCCCACGGGAGGTGGTGGCATATAGCCCTGACGGACATCGACGTTGACGACGGAGCCGTGCACTTTCTCCACCAGGTCGGCAATTGAATTGCCAGCGGCAGGATTGATACTGACTGACGACCCGCCCAGCTCATAGAGACTGGTGAGGACGCGCCGATTAGGAAACAGAAAAGAACCGCACCAGAAGCCCATAGCAAAGAGATTTACTGCACCAAGCAGCAAGAGTATCCTCGAACGTCTTGCCAGATCGCTTTTCTTTCTTGCCTTGCGAGACTTCTCTTGTTGAGAATCTTGCTGAACTTCGCTGGAATCCTCTTCCTCTTTGTTGGCGGGCAGAGGGGCGAGCGGAAGTGAAAGTCTGAGATGGTTAGCCGTGATCCAGGGTTTCTTCTTTTCGTCCTTGACCGGCTTTTTCTCTTTTCGTGAGCTGGGAGGCTTGAATTTGCTCTCATCTAGCTTTTTTGCTTCGATAGATGCCTCTTCCAAGGTCATTGACGGCTTATAAGGTTGCCATTCTCGTGGCGGCTCATCCTCTAACAAGGATTTGCGGTCAAAATGCAATACCTCTACGCCTTCATCCTCAGGCGAGAAGTACACGGGAACATCGTCTTCAGTTTCATCTGGCATTAAAGGAGCAACCTTCAGTCTCAGACTCCGCTGAGCGATGAATACAATCCTTGAGCATCATACCAACAGGTAGCCTGAATAAAACGCTGACAGACATTGGAGTTCATGCTGCCAGGGAGATTATGCGCTCGACCCGATCGGGACTGGCTAAAAGCACCTCCAGGGTGGCAATAGTCTCAGATGAAAAACTCGCCACGGTCAGAGAACGCTCCAAAGTACGGACCGACTCCATAACCAGAGTTGAGATAGTTGTTTCGTCCAGAGCGTCCCTTTTGCCGGCACCGAGCATCTCTAGCTTTATACGAACACGGACCAGCGCTACAAGTATGCAGAGGTGGTGAAGACCGGCAACAACCGAGAGAAAATTAAATCCTGGACCAAAAAATAGTTTTGCGAATATGCGACAAAAAAGAAAACGGAAAAGCAGATCGTTGGCTGCATCTGGTAATCCGCCCAGAGTGAATTTGACCAGGTCTCTGGCTTGATAGCTGACTCCCCCATGCTCCAGAGTCACGTTGGCGGGTTCGGAGACCATCTCTTGAAGCAGTGACCGCGCATCGATCTGCCGGCTGGCGTGAAAAACGTCCATCGGAAAGTATGCAGCAAGAAGATGTTTTATCAGAATTTTGTCAGTAGTCTTGGCATTGCCAGGAATTCCATTGGCAAGGTCGTTGAGGTTCTTGTTGGTCGGCACGCTCGTTCTGAAGACCTGCCCAGCCTCCAGTAAGGTTCTGTCGGCGCGTCTGCCGGCGCGCTCTCGGGAAAAGTGTTGAAACAACTGTTCTTCTTTTTTCAGATAATCAGACCAAGTGATTGGTACTCCATCTATTAGCTGAGCGCTACTCCAGTCGAGTCTCATGGAACCGAACAATTTTTTGAAAAGCTCAAATCTCGCTTCGAGCAAAGGACGTTGCTCGGACAGCGGACGTCCGTCGTTTAAAAGTGCGGCAGTACTGGCGAAGCTGATGGAGGCGTAGGCACCGGTGGGAGTCGAGGTGAATGTATAAGGAAAGAGCAAGCACATCGATGGTTTCGATTCTATGCCGAAGTCCTGGTGAAGCTGACAGCGCTTGTCCTCGGTGAGGAACTCGCACATACCGTCATCTCGTTTCTCCAACGAGTGACTGAATTTGTTTAATCGTTCATCCACGCCGCCCAATACCCTGAACAGATTGGCGGTAGGCTTTCCCAGCTCGTGCGCACATTTACTTATGCGATCGAAATCTTCTTTCGTGATCGGAACAGGCCACTCGAAGCAACAGTTGCCACAACCGCTACATTCAAAGTTGATACCGGCGGGAATATGGATGATGGGATTATCGGTCGCCTGTTCCATGCTCGACTAACTCAAGGACTGCAAAGTCGTGTCAACGTGACGGTTTGTCTTGTGCGCATGATTCGATCAATTAGAAACCAAACTCTGCTGCAGAAAGGCCGGCAAATTTGGTTC
>CAYTDR010001212.1:0-2531 GCA_964436185.1 uncultured Candidatus Obscuribacterales bacterium
TGTCGCGGCGAAGTAAGAGTCGTTCAATAAATTTGCAAGAATTAAAATGTTGAATGATTGGTCGTCCAAGCAGCCTTTCGTTCGGCATCATTCTTTAAAGTCTCTGGGAATTTGAAGAAACAAGTACTCAGTATAGAATCGCACATGACGTTATGAGCTTACTTCAGTTTCATTAAATTGCAACATAGCAAATCCTAGGAATTTCTTCGCCCTCTTTCCCAGCACGTTATAATACCTTTGCGCCAGTTCAACAGTCTTGATATCATCACAAATGCACCTAAGTTTCCGGATGACTTCTTTCTGCTTCTCAGGAGACCGCTCAGGATATGCATTGACAAAATGCTCAAGCGCCGATTGCCGACCTTGTTCGTCCATGAATTCATGCAGTGTGTCGTATGCACGAATACGAGATTTCTCATGTCTTTTATACAATATTGTTACGAAAGTAACATGCTTAAGAGGCACTTGACCCGAATTACCAGGGTCAAGTGATTTAACTTTAGAAGTTACATCTATAAAAATAAATCACCAACACTTCGATCCATCCATCGCAATCAGTTCCGTCTGGTTGTTCCTTCTTCTTTCCTACCCCATCTTAGTCGAAATCCCCGGCTATTCCTGATACACTTTCGGCGTTCCCGATCGTGTTATAACAGTGCCACTGTCGTTACTAATGTTGTGACTCTACAATATGAGGACAACTGTAAGGAGGATGGCCATGGCGAAAGCGAAAGTAAAGATGATGAACGTGAGGAGAATTGAGACCTGGGTATCCTGTGATGAATCGAGCAGGGCAGCATTAATGTGACAGTCGCAAGATGTCGATGTTGATGAACGCATTTGATGTCGTGAACGGATCTTTAAGCGATGAAGCAGAATCTTCGGCAAGTATAAAAACTTGAAAATGATAATCTCCGCCTTAAGCAAGGTGTTTTGCGAGCACCATTCTCTCCAGGAAGCGAAAATATATCAAAAAACTCTTGAAAGAGAAGTGGAGCAACTTATTAAAGCGAATTGCGAGTTGAGTGAAAACATCTTGACTCATGGACTTACCAGCCAAGTTCTTTTAGACCAGTAAGACCAGCTAGCTAGAATGATGTCGTGACCTGCTTTAATTTGGTTGAATAAATACCGTATCAATATGTGTGAGCAAAAGAGCGACTGTTGTCTCTTGCAAATTTGATTGAGCGATTCCAGATTACCACAAAGTACTCATTTCCACCGAATGAAACGGAGCAGACCTGACTGTGTAGCAACCAAGTTGAAGCATATGAAATACTTTATATATGGGATTAATTATGCTTTGATGGCCAAATCTTGTCCTCGAACAGGTCTACTTTCAATCACCCGCGACGCGGCTCTAAATTACTGCTGGTAGCTATAGTTCAGCCAGCGAAACAGTTCTGGCTTTGAGCGATTTGCCATCAATTCCAGCAGCTTCCATTCGCTAATTCTAATATCAAAATTTGAGGCCCCGGTGCACTCCGCCGCTTAAATTGTTCATATGTTACTGAAACGTGCTGTCATCATTATCGCATTATCTCTATTTTATGTTGTCTCGTCAACTTCATTCGAAGAGGAAACGTTCCTGCTCGTTGAGGAAGAAGAATTTTTTGATAGTGGGTTAGGCCTTCCTGAACGCGAAGAATGGGAATTACTGGGAAATAGCTCCTCCAAGAAGGACATGGTAGATGATGACGAATCTGTTGATTCGTCATTGAGCTATGAAATAGTTGAAGTGGAAAGAGTTGATAAAGCTGAAGGAGCTGATGAAGATGAAGATGAAGCCGAAGGACTTAAAGTAAAAAGGGTCAGTGAAGTTTACGTGGAAGTTGATAAAGATCAGGCAGAAAGTGCCGATGGAGATGAAGTGGAGGAAGCTGATGGAGATGAAGTGGAAGGAGCTGATGAAAACGAGGTGCGGGGTGCTGATGGAGATGAGGCGGAGGAAGCTGGTGGGGGAGCTGATGAAGATGAGGCACAAAATGCCGATGGAGATGAATTGGAGGAAGCTGATGAAAATGAGGCAGAAAGTGCAGGAGTGGGATATTCGTTTTTTGAAGCTGCAAGAGATGGAAATGTAGGTGAACTTCTCAGGCACCTTGACAGTGGGACTGATATCAAAAGTAAAGGTCCTGACGGTGAAACTGCACTTCACATTGCGGCACAAAGCGGAAAAGCCGAGGCTGTTAAAATACTCATGGAGCACGGGGCCAATTTCACAGATGTTGACACGTATGGCTGGACTCCTCTGCATTTTGCATGCGAGAATGGCCATTTTGAAGTTGCTCGCATGCTTATAGAACACGGCTCAAGTGTCGCAGCAGTCGATAGCAATGGCAGGATTCCTCTGCATGTAGCATGCGAGAATGTTGAGGTTGCTCGCATGCTTATAGAACACGGCTCAAGTGTCGCAGCTGTTGATAGCGATGGCTGGACTCCTCTGCATTTTGCATGCGATAATGGTCATGTTGAAGTTGCTCGGATGCTCATAGTTGAGCATAAAGCAAGTGTCACAGATGGTGACAATG
>CAYTDR010001213.1:0-2531 GCA_964436185.1 uncultured Candidatus Obscuribacterales bacterium
CAAGCAAAGTATCGCAGCTACTAGCTGAGTCTAAGCCAGACTCTGTCGCCAAGGCTGATGTGAAGACAACTATTGGCACTGAGCAAATGCCTACGGAAGCGGATGGGAAAGGCTCTGCCAGGCCGGCGGCCGAGAAGAACTCTCCGCAGGTGAACATCAAACAAGCTTTTGATGAACTCGAGACACTTTTTAAAAACTACTACACAGACGCCAAAATCACGAGAACGCCCGACAAATTGCATGTCGAGTACAAACTGCACAAGTATGAGTTTCATCGTTCCGGCACCCGTGTTGCAGCTCCTAAGCTAGGGGGCATTCTCTGTGATATATCGGTGATGCCCGGTCGCTATACAGGAAAAGAGGTTCTGCCGTTGCAAACGAATGAGCCACTTTATGTGATTCTTTTGTTGGCACCATATTCAGAGCGAGACAATAGTCACCTGCTAACCCGTCTTGTCTTTCCACCAACTTGCTCGGCCGACTTCCTCAAGGAGTTCAAAGAGCTGCTCAATAACTATTTTCAATACGGACGCGTCACCTTCTCAGAGCCGAATTAAGGTTAAAGCGATGTTTCTGCCGGAGCATTTATAATAAACGTCTCCGCACGCAGCACGACAGCGTGGTGCGTGAATGCTAGCGTTTGGCAGGAGACAGTCGATGAAGGTAGTGGCGATAAGCGACACACATTTAAGAGAAGCGGATTTGCCAGACGCAGATCTCTTGATTGTCGGCGGTGATGTTACATCTATAGGAACGGCCGAACAGGTTGCTCAATTCAACTCATATTTAGAGAGTCAGGCTCACAAGTTCAAGCACAAACCCTTAGTGATCGCTGGCAATCACGACTTCTTGTTTCAGCAAAAGCGCGATTTGGCCGAGTCGCTTATGGAAAGTGCAATCTATTTAGAAGACAGATTGATCGAGATCGATGGAGTAAGAATCTATGGCAGTCCCTGGACTCCTGCATTCGGAAATTGGGCGTTCATGAAAGACAGAGGTACTCCGATACGCGATGTGTGGGATAGCATCCCGGAGAAGCTGGACATTTTGGTAACACATGGACCACCTGTCGGTATTCTCGATTATTGCCGTGCCGGACATGTAGGCTGCGAAGAGTTGTTGAAAGTGGTGCAGCGCGAACTCAATCATCCTCCGCGATTCCATGTATTTGGTCACATTCACGAAGGCTATGGTCGACATCAGACCGATTCAACAACTTTCCTCAATGTCGCTGTTTGCAATTTTCGATATCAGCTAGCGAATGCACCGACTGTTTTTGAAGTCTAAAACAAATTGAGAGCTTCGGCATGCATTGTTCCGCTCGTCTTGGAGCAACGCTTGATTAAGACTCTCAATTTGATATTTGGAGACGCTAGATCTGTGTTGTCAGACCTTAAGGAGCATTAGGAGGCAAGAACATGTGATCGAGCGACTTCTGTTGTTGCCGCTCATACACAACATCCTCACGCGTTTCTCGTCGTTCCGTTCGCTCTACCACCATGGGCTGCTCGACCACTTTCTTGGCGATCAACTTCGATCGTGATCTTGCTCTGCTCGCCACGTGTGTTCGTCTGTGGCGTTTGTGTCTCGCGGCTACCCTTTTGTGATGTTTGTAGCTAGTTCGAACTTGTTTCTTAGGTGTGCTGCACTCCTTGCTCGTCACGACGCTCGTCTTAGAGCTTGTATATACAGACGGCTCTGAAACAGATTCAGTTGTTGTTGTCGTTTCCGGCACTATAACGTGCTTGTGTTTCTCCAATACAACTGGTTGTTCTATGGTCCGCATCTCCAGAAGTTGTGCAGGACTCTCGTTAATCTGCTTGATCACTACCGTACTTGTATCAGCGGCTAGCGCTATGGGAGCTGCTACCAAGCTCAAAATTCCTAGCGAAAGACTGAGTACCAATTTTTTCATTGCTCGACCTCCTGGATACAATGAGTTAGCTCCCAAAACGATGGGGGCTGCTTGTGATTTGTCGGATCCTGCGCGTTCTTGATTTTATCTAGCACGAATTTCTGCACCGGGCGCCTGCCTCTTAAGCTGCGCAGACCCTATAAAGTCGATCGGTGCCTTTTAGGTAACACCTATGCCGCCGAAATAGATTTTGCCAGTAGATCGAAAATTGGTAAGCAGTAGAACCTTATATGGTGCTTGAGATTAGTTGACTAATCATTCTAGAAAAAGAAGACGACGACCAGGCTCAGCGCACGATACGCTGGAAACCTAGTCGTCTGCCTGACGCCTGCGCTTCGCAAATTTTTCTTGGCTCTCAATCTTCTTTTGCCTGCCCACAATTATATGCCACATCTCGAATGAGGTTTAACACCACAATAATTAGATCGATTTTGCACAGAACGAGATTTTGCTATTCACTGAGGCCTTCAATCAGATGGTCTGCAATGGCTGCCTAAGCACTGATCCAGCTCGTGCACATTGAGACTCAGAAGACAAGTCTTTCTCCGCCGCTTTAATCTCAGACAGCGAGCTTCACTTTAAGTGGTGTGACATAGAAACGCGACAGACCTTCAAT
>CAYTDR010001214.1:0-2531 GCA_964436185.1 uncultured Candidatus Obscuribacterales bacterium
CTTAGTGTGACTCTCCAAAAGTCATACAGCAGATTTCCTTTATTGCAAATCCAAAGACGATATGTTTTTGCGGGACCAATAATCTTCGCTGTATGGCCACCAACTTGCTTGGTGCTTGAGTGGCGAGATACTTCATGACCTACAAAAAATGGCATTCTCGGCCTCCTGTTGTCTGATTCTGCAATGAACGCGAAATCATACAGGCCGCTTTCGTGAATGTCACCGGATGCGACTATTTTTTGTTCGACAAAGCAACTTTTTCTGCATCAGATAATGCTTTAGCATTGCTGTTCATTTGCTTTGCCTCATCCTTGTCAATCGGAAATAGCTCGAAATCGTCTTCATCCAGCGTGGGCTCAATCCCGAACCTCACACCCTGTGCAACCAAAGACCGACACAAATCTTGAAGTTCTTCATGAGTGTCGCCGTAAGCAATCACGCGATCATCCTCCGAAAAGTTCTTCAGATCTTTCTCGTCAATCAACCGTACGATGGCGAGCAGTCCCTTTTTGGGTTGCTTGCCATCGGGCGCATCGCAGCCGCTGAACCGCCCCTCTGGATGCAACATGGTCTCATCCGATAATGGCGATTCTTTATCAGCATCTTGTGTCATTTTTTTCCGATCCCCGGTTAATGGTTGCAGAAATCTTAACTTCTCTCTCGATTTATCGTCACAATCCTCGGATTCCCGGGATATTCAAATACCGGACCACTCTGACGAAATAGGAGAACTGCTGCCCAATCGGCATCATTTTCCGGTTGTAATGACCGCTGATCGCGCAGGTTGGAACTAAAGTGTTCCGTACGTCCTCCTTCTTGTTCGAAGAATTCGATGGACAAAATTGACGTCCGTGGTAACAGAGGCTTGATGAAAGTCTTTGCCGTTGGTCTGTGACCGCCACAAGGAAATACTTGAGAAATACAGGCGCGCAGTTGTCGCCGTCCATCGTCGACGTGAATCTGGAATTCTCACGCCCGCCCAAGTCCGACATATACTTCATGAACCTGCCGATTCCATTTGGTACCAAGCGGGTCTGAGGCGTGATGACGAAACCACTATGAAGTATCTCGTCCTGCGACACATCACCGCTGTCGTCGAGCGCAGACTAATAGAGCTCTGTCCGTCAGCTGCCGCTGAGTTCGAAAATGGTACAGACCGCGCACTTTGACGTCTAGTCACGATTTCACACGAAGACCTCTCCGCTGATTGACTTTCGCGAGGAAACCGCAGGTTCTTGGACTGAATTCGCAATAGGGAAGCATTCGGTAGAACGGGAGTTTCCTTCAACTTGCCACTGACATCGTAGCACAATCACTCTGATTCTAGTGGTTTTCTTCAACGAGACTAGAGGCGGCTTTTTACAGATGCAATTGATGCCAAAATCCGGCGCGGAACAGGTGCAAGCAGTCACTACAGCGAACCAGCGGGAACAAGATGTTAAGATGTTGAGGAACCAAGAGTTCTCACGATGACTGCGAAAAACGCTGGTCGAACGGCAACGGGCACACTTCATCGCTTTTGGCCCCGGATGATCGATCGAGTCGGTAGAACTTGATGTAACGACCTGTTCGACAGTGAATACGACGCTGTTGCAAGTTGCTCAGTTGCTCAGTCGTCGATTGCGTTTCCTTCGGTCGACGTGTTGGTCCCTCGAGCAATCCGCCTAATTCAGGTTGGGATCGATCAGCATTCTTGGCCTGTTCGTGGCT
Organism: uncultured Candidatus Obscuribacterales bacterium; assembly: GCA_964436185.1. Taxonomy (GTDB): domain Bacteria; phylum Cyanobacteriota; class Vampirovibrionia; order Obscuribacterales; family Obscuribacteraceae; genus CAYTDR01. The sequence continues at coordinate 1,711 of CAYTDR010001214.1, forward strand.
TGTTCTGAGTGGTTTCGGAGCAGTTTATCACCCGTACGCACAGCGAACGAAAACGTGTCATGCGTATAGTAACAATGGCGTCAAGAATTCCGTTTCGCAGGACGACATCCAGAGATTACCATCGCGTTTTGCACTATCTGTTGAGTTCCGACACTCATCACGCCGACTTGAGCTCCCCGCAGTTCGAAAGGATTCACGATGCGAACGCAACTCGGAATTGCTCTGTTCTCGGCGCTGCTCGGTTGCTCTTGCCTCTCGTCCATGGGATGTACGGACGCCTTTCTTCGGAAGCACACCGCCCGCACCGCGGCAACTCTTACAGACGTAATGTTCCAACAGGTTTTGGACAATATTGCCATGTTTTGCTGCGAACCCGACACATTTCCGCATTTCGCCATCATCGGAGACGGCACAGCGCAATTAACAGATTCGGCGACAGCAAATCCCTCTCTTGGCTGGGACGCACGCACTTTAAAAACTGTCGGTCTATCGCTCACGGGTCAGCATCAACTCCTGGAGAATTGGAAACTACAGCCCGTGATGAGTGCTGGTCGCTTGATGAGAATTCGGGCGGCGCTCCGTTACGTCGTCCGGCCAAGAGCCTATGAGATTATTCAAGTTGACCAACACTTTGTCATCCAAGATGACGAGTGTGCTCCATTCCTTTCCGACATGATCAAGATGAAGCTGCTGCCGACGCCCGTTCAAGCACCAAAGACTTGCGACGACAAGTGCGATGATGTTGAGGTCACCGCTGCGGGCATTAAGTTTCGAGATTTCGCTAAAGCCTCCCAGTATCTCGAACGGCTCAACAACAAACT
>CAYTDR010001215.1:0-2514 GCA_964436185.1 uncultured Candidatus Obscuribacterales bacterium
TTTGTGCCGAGGTGCTGTAGTTGATTATGTGGCTTCCTAACACCATGCCATTGGGAATCGTGATGTACTCGTTCTTGATTGTTCTGACTCGTGTAGCCAGTAAGGTTTTCTCTACGACATCGCCGACTGTATCTGCAATCTTGACCCGATCGCCCAACTTGAATGCTCCTGTGTACGTCAAAAACACTCCGGCCACGACGTGCGAGATAGCGCCCGACGACCCAAGCGATATGAGAATGCCTATGAACAGCGAAACCTGCTGGAAAGCCGGTGAGCCCGAGCCTGGCAAGTAGGGAAATATCAGGACGAGCGCAAAAGAGATCAACAAAAATCGCACGATCTTGTATGTTGGGTCAGCCCACTCGGGATCAAAGCCTGGAAAACTGATCGTTCCACGCTCCATCTCACCGAAAATAAATCTTGTGAAACTGAGCACGTAGTATGAGACTACAACGATTAGAAGTATAAACGCCACATTGGGAAGATACGAAATGATCGCAGGCCATATTACCATCACGATCGGCTGCCCAATCCAACTGACCAACCCCAACGATATCTGTTTTGTCTCGGGGAAAAAGCTCATCGCTACCGTAAGATAAAAAGTGACCAAAAATAAGACGGTAACCAGCCTGAGCAGCCTGCAAACCCCGATCAAAACATCTGTAAATGTCTCGCCGGATAACAAGACGGCCTTCTGAAACTTGATCGAATGGATATATCGACCTTTCCATGAACGCAGCTTGGCGTACAGCCAAAGAAAGCCTCTACCTGTCACGATGATCGAGACTACGAGCGTGATAGTTGCAACCACGCTGAGCCCGCATCTAAGCAGTAGCTGAGGCAAGCTATGAGTATTGATGTCCCTTCGTAGTGCTTCTTTTAACTTGGCGGCATACTCTTGTGCCAACGTCTGCCTGTTGGGAGAACCGGCTGCATTGGCATCCAGGTCGGTCACAGTCATGATAGTGACGCTACCGCATACAATATCTGTACTATAACCGCTCTCCTTTGTCGTCATTAACTCTATGTCGACATCATTGTCTTCGAGAGATTTAAGCCGTCCTTCAATACTTTCGATACGGCGTTCGGGATCGTAAGGTCCGAGCTTGACTTTGATTCGAAAAACTTCTTCGCCACCAATAACCAATGCCACTCCATCAGACTTATCCATGACCTTTGGCAGATCTTTCGGTACCGATTCGATCGGATGATTCTCGTGATCAGTGTCGGAAGGTTTCGCTTCCTCTGGTATCGTTTCTGGTGTCTTCACCTCCGGTGGCTGTTGGACAGGAGTATCAGACTGCTTCTCGGATACTTCTCTCTCTTTCTTTACAGGGTGTTCGGATGGGTGTTCGGATGGTTGTTCGGATTGAGGAATAGGCGCTTCATCCGACTGCGACTGAGCCCACATCGGCGCGGTTGTAGAGAACAAGGAAAGTGAAAAAAGACAAATTAACCGTATCAGAAAAGAGCGAGCTGTTTTCATGGTTCTTAGATCCTCAAGTCAATCTTTTTGGGCTCTTCTGTTTCATTCAACAGAACTGAGCTGCAAACAACAACGCCTGGTATCCATCAATGCTTCTCATCAAAAAACTGTGCAATTTAGCAGTGTGCCGCAGTCGGCGGCTGACACGCTTGCTTCAAAAGAGTCTCTTGGAAAGACAGGCTCCCAGTATCGATGAAGCTTATCAGGATGATTTGACCATCGCTACTCAAAAGATCTCAAGTTTCCATTCCCTAATTCCGATTTATCAACCTAGATCGAGCGCCGAAGAACATAAGCCGATTTGATCACCATATCCGTTCGGCGAAGTGGCATGGTGCCTAATCCGGTGCTGACTTCCCAAGAGAAACTGCTAGTGCATGCAAGTCGAGTTGACATTGAGCTCTCGGACAACTGCTCGAGGCACCGCAGACGGTGCCCTGCAATTACGACTGCTGCGCGAATACGACCGTAGAGACTTTAGACTTTTACTTTTACAGCTGTCATTCTGCTCATTAATTCCTCAAGCGTCAGAGGTTGATGGATTTGAAGTCAGATCGACTACTTCGGATTGTGATGCTACGCGCATAATTGCTTCCATGCCGTTTTGCGCTGACTGCTTCGTCGTATAACCTTGCGAAGCCGCTATAATCAGTCCATTTTCTGCCTTCAGATGGAAATAGAACTGTCCGTCCGCTCCTACGAAAATCTCAAATTTTCCAATGCTCTCAACATTTGCCATGCAGCCATCCTTCTCGTCTGTTCCACCATTATTCCACACCAATGCGAATCAATCTCAGGGCTAGCGATCTCCCAGCGGATCGCAGAAATCAGTCTCCTTCAGCAAAAGATTTTGAACAAGCATGCAGAAACCGCGAAGGAAGACAGACTGAAGTTCCAGAGGATCCAAAATCACTAAGCACAGTCTCCAATGATGGCGCGAAAGCTTAGCTTTATTCACTAGCAGGATAGCCCATCAAGATTCGGGTAAGAATTTAAGGCGAGTTGTTTTCCGTTCCAAACACAACACC
>CAYTDR010001216.1:0-2512 GCA_964436185.1 uncultured Candidatus Obscuribacterales bacterium
ACGCTTGCTCGAACGACGGATGCATACGCGGGTTAAAAATATCCACACCATACGACGCCCAACGCGTCACCTCATCCGGTGCCACGAATCCACGCGCACGCAGGCGCCGGGGAAACTCGCCTTCGTTCAATCCAGCAATATGAATCTCATCGAAAAGTCGATTCTCGATCAAATCCACGGAGCAAATGGTGACACTTTCCGCGGTGAGCCGGCGCATTCTGAAATTCGCCCGCTCGATCACATGAGCAAGCTTCTGAGCGTATGTGGCGAAATCTACTGTCAGACCGTTGTCTTTGCCGTGCAAAATCAAATCTTCCTGCACTAATGCAGCAAAGCAGTTCTTCACTTCAAGCAGTGCGCGCTCTTCGACCCAGAGTAGATCAGGGTCCTTGAACTCGAGATCCGTATCCAATACAAGACATTTAGTGATCACATCTTCCGACCAGGCGACGAACTTCGACATAAGTCGCCGCGAATCAGGAGGAGTGAGATACGAGATCAGCGGTTCGAGGCGCTCTTTCAGTTGCAGTTTTCGCGCGCATTCCAGCCAGCGCGTAGCACCGCTGACAATACCGTCATCAATTGATTGACGATCGAGTAGACGAACATCAGTCGGCGAGAGTCCAAACATTTTCAGATTGAACAATCGTGACTTGAGTAGGTCTACTAGAACTCTGCGAGGAAAACTTTCCACACCAACAGTTAGCAGCTTAACAAGGAACTGCACAATAGGAAGACTGGCTATGGGAATCGGCTCGTCAATGTAATACGGTATCTGAGCCTCTTCAAACGCAGACTCGATGGCGCTTTTATAAGGTCTCATCGAAGGGACGAGGACGGCCACATCCGACGGTTTTGAGCCATTAATCAATAAGCTCGATTTGACGCGCCGGGCTACTTCTTCCATCTCGAGGAACCGGTCGACCGTATGGAAACAGTCCTTGCCACGTGCCGCGTCGAATCGCTCAGCCTCTAATTCGAGCCAGTGATGTTGGCTTGCCGGAAAAGTTTCCTTGAGTTCTTGGAAGCTGGACTGCTTCCAAACATACTCTATTCGGTTTACCTGGTCGGTCTTATTTCCCTCGGCACCACCGGCACTATTTGTGGTCGCATTGATTTCATCGACATAATCGAAGCAGATTTCTGCCCGCTGACTGTGGTGAACAAGTTGTTCCAGAACCTGAAGTTGCAGCTTGCTGAAGCGATCGAACCCATCGACGCCAACGAATCCATACATGGCTTCGGTTCTCTCTCTTTTTGCGAGAACCTCTCGACACTTAAAAGCGAGCATTCGATTGTCCGCATACTCGATTTTCTCGAGCTCCTGCCAGTAGAGCTCATAAACTTGAGCCAGCTCGATTTGCCTGGAGTGCTGGGAAGCACTGGATTGAACGCTCGCTATAACATCCTTTGGGCTGAGACCGGCTCTCTCAAACTCATCGATCAAATCAAGGATGGCTCCATGAGTGCCCGCGTACTCAATAATGGGAGCAAGATGCTCCAGCCGCTCCGTAATCTTCATTTTTGCCAGCACGCGATTGACAATCGCCGGACGCACCGCTTCCGGTATTATTCGGGGAATAATTCCCTCTCTGCGCAAGGCATCCGTGCAGACATCATAGAACGGAAATATCCTCAGTCCGACCAAGCCCGTGGCACCAGAAGGATCCTTTCGCAGCAGAGCGGCGATTCGCCTTTCGACCAGTCCCTGATATCTTTTCGATGGCACCACAAGCAGTGCTTGCTTCCCCAAGGGAAAAGTGCTTCGGCAATACGAAAGCATCTCAGCGAGCAAATGCGTCGATTTGCCGCAGCGGTATGGACCGAGCACAATCTTGAGGTTGTCCATGGCGTTCTCGGAAGACAACTAATAACCCATATACAATAGCTGAGCCCCAGGCTGCACGCCGCCCACCGAATACATAGGCTTCAGTCGCCCGATCGCCCAATCAACGCACAGACGATCGACATCTAGTACATATCTCCTCGACCGCAAACGCAACACTCGAATCAAGAGCCGAATTCGACTCCCCTTGCTTTAGCACCGCGTCGATCAAACTGAAGTCCAGGAGATGCCACATCTGCGGGTTCTCGCACCAATGGTCTCGTTACTATCACGGTTTTCTTCAGAGGTTCTAATCAATAAATAAAAACAAAGGTAGCGGCATCGGGGACCAGGAGTCCGGCGAAAAACCGTGCTGCGCATCGGCTTTGAAGAACTTTTGCTGACTCTGGGAAAGTTTGGTAACGATCGCCACTCAGAGCTGAACTCAGGAAGCACCGATATCCACCATCACCCTTGACGCATATACTCGTTCAGTACGGGGACACTTTGAATAGAAGGAGTACGGAGGGGTCCGAGACATGACCGATAGCGGCTTTGCAGAGCCGTTTATACGAGACGCTCTGAATAGGTAGAGAGTACTTCGCAAATCCGTAACAAATGGGCTCTACAATGTAGCCACCCAACACAGTTCAGGCTGCAACAAGACTCCCTCGCAGACGACACCTA
>CAYTDR010001217.1:0-2501 GCA_964436185.1 uncultured Candidatus Obscuribacterales bacterium
GTAAAAACCGTCAGTCATACGATCGGCAGGGGCCAATACCAGCAGTCATTCACCGCTTTCAGCAGATTCGATTATGGTTCAAGTTCAAGGAAAGTCGGTCATGAATTGGCTGCTCCATGTCCGCTCTGTGTGAGGGAAGGTCACGACAAGCATGGTGATAACCTTCGCATCAGTCATGATGGCAAGTTCAACTGTGTGTTTGGGGGTCCAAACGAGATTCACAAGGTTCCTGACATCATACAGGCTCTGCAATATGGATAATGCAACATTCCCTACCACGCTCGTGATTCGAGATACTATTTCCCACTCCTAGAAGATCCTTGAAAATTTTCGCCAGGGTAATTCCCTTCTGAGTCAAGAAAAAACGTCTCAGTGGGGCGTCCATCGATCTCTCAGATCGTTCCCTGGAAAGCAAGAACAGATATGCAGCATTGCATATGCTGCAACCAGTATCGGGAAGTTCTGCCATCTGGCACAACATCAGGAACTCCTCGTACACACTGTTATCGTGCGTTCTTTCGATTTCATCGAGCATAACTTTACTCCCATAACAAACACTTACTATGAATTCATTGGACACAAGCCTGGGTCAACCATCAATATCCGCGAAGGCGCGTAACGCGGCACTGGTTCATCAGTTGAGCTGATTCGCGAACAAATTCTTTTCTTCTTTGCAGCTGAATCACCGAAGGACTTAGGACCACCCTGTATTGCGATGGGAGTACTGAATACGGTGGCAGGAGAAATCATTGATATACTCGAAGGAGATGCAACGGGATAAAGGAGGGCGCATGCTGCTAGTTCCATATGCTCGACGGTCTTCCATCGGACAGAAAAAGAATACGTCCGAGAGAAAACAGCAGACTGAGATTGAGGAGTATTGTGCACGTAAAGGGCACAAACTAGTCTGCCCGCTGATCTCCGAAATCAAAACGGGGACCACTATCGCGCGTGAGGGTTTCTGGCAAGCCTTGAGGCTTCTCGTTTGTCTCGACTGCGACCCTGGAGAAGTACCTGCGGATGCACGAAAAACTTGGGACCAACTGGAGAAGCCGTGTCGCTGTGAACGTCCGAGGGGGGCCGATGGTGTAATCGCCTATGACATTGACCGTGTCGGTAGGGATGCAAGAATTCTTTTGTGGCTAGCTTTCGACTTCCTGCACTCTAGGAAAAAGGACCTGATAATCCTGCATGGGTTGGACCAGGTTGATACCACAACACCAGAGGGAAGATTTCACTTCATCATCATGGCTGGTGTCGCTCAATATCGTCGGGACAGATGGGTAAAGGATTCGTGGGAAGCTCGATTGATAAAGGCAGGAAAGCAACGCGAGGGGAAGTATGGATATGCTGGAGGAAGACCGCCCTATGGTTGGATGGCTTGTAGAGGCAAGGGATTGATTGAAGTTCCTGATGAACAGCTGGTGTTGCAACTTATGGAAGACCTCGCGTCACAGGGGCGAGGTGCTACTGCGATTGCCGCGCAGCTCAACAGTTGCGGTTTTCGACGACGCAAGGGCAAGCCCGTAACTCCAACGTCCGTATGGGAGACTCTCAATAGCAATAACCGCTTCAATCCCTGGATTCGGTCCGGCTGCAGCTTTAATCACCTTGAGAAATCTGCAAATGATGTGTGACATTAGTCATGTTCGAGGTCGATCTATCCGGTATGAGCTGCCCGCCTTATAAGTACCAATTCCCTCAGCGAATGCGCGTCGGACCTCAGGCAAACGATCTTGTTCGCAGGCTTTGCGCCATTCCACGATAGCAGTTGCATCAGGCTTTCCTCGATCTGAATTCAGAGCACTGAGTGTCCCGGCCAGCTGTCCCAGTAACCTTCTAAAAGTCGGACGCTCAGACCCGCTAAATTCACCATAAGGACCTGTATCGAGTTCTAGTATTTTGAGCCACGGCTCTAGGCTGTTCGAAATCAGTTCCAATTGCCTATCACAACATGTTGCCGGTGCCTGAATCAGCAAGTGAACAAGGTGATACAAGCATTCTGTTAATGCACTCTTCTGCCTGAATATCACTCTTTCGATAAGTCCATCAATTAGGCTCGAATTCGGCAGCAGCTTACCTGCCGAAACCAGAACTGCGTAATGAAAGATTGCATCGGCTGCGGAATTGATCTCATCCTCAGAATGGCTGCTCAGTGCAATTCGTATCTGCTTGATAATTTCGTCCATCAGTTCGCTTCGGTCCAAAAGCAGATATGGCAAAGATTGTAGTGTAAACACCTGGAATTGATTCATATCAGTCAACCATGCAAGGAAGTCTTTCAATCCATCTGCTTCAAATCTACACTCATGTATAACCACTCGCCGTAGGAATCGAGCTAAGGTCGATCCCGTTTCCCTTCGTTTTGTCTCCTGACCAAAAAACTTACGTAACCTGTCATAATTTGTACCGAATCGTTCCTTCGTTTCATCCCACCAGGCTCTCGATCCCTTATACAAAGTTGTCGCTTCATCCTTCGTCCATGATATAGCGCCGTCCTT
>CAYTDR010001218.1:0-2497 GCA_964436185.1 uncultured Candidatus Obscuribacterales bacterium
CAACATTTGTCGATAATTCAAAGAGCCTCTAAGCGAGCGCGCGAGGTACAACATTTGAAGATCATATTTGGATGGAATTTAGACGGAGCGATATATCCTGATTGTGAAGCGGGAAAGCATGCGTGCCTTGGCGAATTTATCGCTGGTCCGCTCGGAATGCTGGCCAATTTGGAATTGAGACTTGGACTGAGCCGTCCCATGACACCACGCGCGGTACGCATTGCCCAGATGTTATCTCGAGCCTCAGCCTGTGATGATGCAGAACAATTCTACTCGAGTTCATTTGCTCTTGATGCGTGGTCTACAGCATCACAACTCCTACACTGGAGAGACGAGCTAATTATGGACGGATGGTCCCCGAATGATCAGCTGAAACTGGAATCGGGATCACGCTTATCCGCGCTGACACGAATTGAGCACCAAAGTGATACACAAATCAGTCCGTCTGTGGGAGACCGTGTGAAGGACGTTTGCTCATCGCTCATTTCTCATAGAAGGCGGTTCGTAAATCTCATTCAACTCGTTACTCCTCGAGCACTTCTCCCAAGTATGTGGCGAAAGTTGTTCGATGTATTGGAAAATACCGGAACAAGGATTGAGCAACTCGAATACAGTCTGCCCGGAGATCGTACCGATCTTAGTCAATTTAAACATTGGCTCTCTGGCAAAGATGGTATTCCGCAGTTTATCGGGGACGGCACCCTGATTCTTTGTGAGGCAGATAACGAACTTCAGGCCGCCGATTTCACTGCTGCCTGGTTAGCTGCCGATGGTTTAGCAAACAGCCAACTCACAATAATTCGTGGTGGCAAATCCTGCCAACTAGATGAGGCTTGCACGCGGTTGAATCTCCCGCGCGTCGGCTGTCGCTCAACTTCAAGATGGCGGGCGGCACTTCAGGTTCTGCCATTGGCGATTTCTATTATGTGGCATCCGCTCAATCCACAGAGACTCATGGAGTTGATTGCACTTCAGGACTCACCGATTCCGACAGCAGTCCGACAGCTGTTCGAAAAAGCCCTTCGTGAGCAGCCCGGTGTGAAAGGCGACGCATGGCAAGAAGCATGGTCTTCTGCTGTAACAAAGTGGGAAACGACACTTCACGAACGTGATTTATCACCGCGAGAGATCAATCGTGCACTCAGTAGAGAGACCCGGTTGTGGACAGCCTGGATGCTTGGCGGAAAATACGATCCATTGATAGGTATACCGTCGGGCGAAGTGGTTTTATTGTGTCAACGAGTTTCCAGATGGGCTCGCGTCCACGGGGATCTACGCCAACGGAGTATTTTATCCACTGTGGTAAGACAATGCCAGATTCTGGAGGAAGTCGTTGCTGCAGTTAAAATGGAGACGCTCTCAGAAACACAGTTGGAGCGGATTCTGGACTCGATTCTTGAGGACACTCTTGACGGTTACGTTAGCAATAGCGAAGAAGCATCAGCCTGGTCGGTAGTGGATCACCCAGGTCAGATTTGGGGAAACGTTGGCAGTTTACTGTGGTGGTTGTGCTGTGAGAAAACACCTGTTGTAACGACCAATTGGACGAATGGGGAAAAGTATCTACTCTCTAACTTGGGATGCGTCATAGACACGAACAATCGCCAAATAAAACTGAATTCGGCTGAGTGGAAGCGAGCCGTGCAGCTGACGAAACAATCGCTTGTGCTGGTATTTCCAAGAGATGCTGCTGCTCAGGCGTTGCAGGCGCACGTCATCGTCGAGGATCTAAGATTTCTTCTCAGGAGGCAGTCCCAACATGTAGTAGAAAAGATGGTTCGACATTGCTCAGAGATGTATGGACAAGAAGCAACTAACGTTGGACAACGCACTATCAATAGTACCGTTATTGGTTCGAAAAGTTTGCCGCAAGGAAAGCGCAACTGGCTAATTCCTCCCAACAGCGTAAAACAAAGGGAGGTCGAATCTCCGAAGGGAATTCAGCTACTTCTTGCCTGCAGGTTTGCGTGGACAGCCAAATATCAGGCGCAATTGAGACGGCAGGCGCTGCTTTCCCTTTCAACGGATGAACGATTGATTGGAACCATCTCTCATGCTATCGCTTCTGAAATCTTCGGCAGGCGCCCCCGTGTGTCGGCTGATGATGCCCATTCTCTAGCCCTTGACCTGTTCGACACGTATTTTGTCTCATCGCTTCGCAGATCGAAGATTCCGATGGAGACTGGCAATTGCAGATTCGATGGCATACCTCGTCTCGTTGCTCAGCAGTGCAGACGTTGGACGCACTAGCTGGGAGGTTGTGAAGGAAAAACCGTTTTCAGGAACCATGCTCCGCGGACAGATCGACCTGATTGCAAGCCGCGAAACAGGCGAACCGGTAATTCTCGATCTGAAGTGGACAAGTAGTTCCACGCGTAGGCATAAGGAACTGTCGGAGGGACTGGCCGTCCAACTGGCTGCATATAGCTGGTTGCTAGCAGGTGTAGAAGACCTTTCAGAAGCAGGCTACTACTTGGTGCGTCAAAGAAGACTTCTT
>CAYTDR010001219.1:0-2496 GCA_964436185.1 uncultured Candidatus Obscuribacterales bacterium
CTGGTTTGACTACTCAAGGACCAGATCAGAAGAGGCAGACAGGTCGCTTTGATTGTTGTTCAGTTATCAGGGTTCGAAACCCATATAGTTGCAGTTACGAAGGTGTTAGCCTTCGTTTTTGCTTTTTGCTTTTCGATAGCACCAATAGCAGTGTCACTTGAGTTCGGTCTATTTATGCAACTATCGTTGGCTCAGACCTTGCTGGTGGTCTCACCAGCTCCCCCTCTTTGTCTCGTTCTCCCATGATATCTAAAAATAGAAATTCGCGAACGAACAGAAGCGAGGAGATCGCTCTACGTTTCAGATGCTCGAAGATGATAGTCGTAAAGGGGTTTCAGCGTTGTCGATTGCGCTCAAATTTTAGCCGTCGCTGAGAGCTAATTTATTCGTCAGGCGCTTACAATAAGGAGAGTATTTGAACAACAAGCAGGTCGAATATGCCTCCGATCAAAGATAGTGAACTAAGACAACTTCTCCAGAAGAAGGACCAGTATTCCGTACTTCTGGCGCTGAAAGACAAGTTTAAGTTAGCCTTTCCTGATGCGGTGAAACTGCTCCATGACTTTGAGATACGCAACTCGACCGGCCCTAAGGAGATAGGGCTGAGCGCGCTGGTCTATGCCTTCGGCGGATTTCGCGCTGATCTCACCAGTTGTTTCGAATATCCGGCTCACCACTACAAACGACTGGCTGAAGGTGCCCCTATCGTTCATCTCGTGTTCGATGTTTTTCGGGACACAGATGGTTGTCTCAAGTTGTCCGAAATTTTCGGGATCGAAGATCTATTCGATTTTAATCAACACCAAATTCAATCAGAAAAGATCGATTACAAGAAAATGGCTGACTTGATCCGCGAGTTCGGTTTTGAGGCTGACGAAGTTGACGCGGAAGTCGAGAGATTGAAAAAGCTCGTAGATGCTGGTTTTCAACTACAGTTTTTTCTCACGGAAGTAGGAGCTTAGATTACGAATGAAAGCAAAGGTTTTTGCTGTTGGGCCCTTTTCACGCGACCTGGTCAATCATCTCCCCTTCGATCAACGGTATTACGAAAATACCAGGGATGGTGCCAGGATTATGGTGCCAGTGTTTGGACCGATGTTCGGATTTGAGGAGAGCTCCAAGTTGGCTGCTTGCTTTGGCATCGATCCTTGGGATTTTTCCCGGCACAAACTTGACGGAGAGCGCGCCGACGTCGAAAAGCTCAGGGCGCTTGTAGGCAAGGTTCCGGCGGATCGATTCTCAAAATTGGTCAAGCACGGATATGAGTTTTACTTTGTTCCTAACGCCGTCTAGATTGCATCTTCCAGGCGCTCCTGGCACTACTTTATTCGTTCTTCGAAGCAGCAACCGTTGATAACGCCACATGGACGATGGAAGAGACTGGTGGCAGCAGCGACTCTCAGCGTGGGCACTGTGGACGCTAGCATGCAAAATATATTCCTACGCGATCCGGTGGACCGGCAATGTGCCTGCCCACGATGTCGGCCGCATTCCCGCTGTCGAGAGTTTCATCGATAAATTTGTCCAGCAAGTCGAGAAAATCGTGTTGGTTTTTTCCGACGAGAAAACAGTTTGGGTAACGGCGGATCGGTTTGTCTTGAGCGATGTTTATCAGGGTGGCCGATAACTGCTCGGCATAAGCCTCGTAGGTTATTCTTTCGACAATTGTCGCGTCCGCCCTTCCCTCCGCAACGAATTCCAGAAGTGCTTTTACCTTACCCAATTGTGGTACTCGCACCCACTTTGCGAAAGTGAAATCTGTCAAGGCAATCTCGTGTGTGATATCACCCTCGGTGACTGCGATTCTATGTTTTGAGTTGTTGAGCTTGATCCAATCGGCCTGGGCGAGCGTCGAATCGGCGCGCACCCATACTCCCACGTCGCTATAGTAGACCGGACGGCTGAGAGACGCCTGCTTGTGACGCTCCGGAGTCGGCCATGTGGCTGCGCAGAATATGTCAAATCGCCCTTCGGCCAGACCATCGATAACGACACCATATCCGGTTTCTTCCACCCATTCGATGCGTAGTTGATGCTTTTCCGCAAATGCGACAATCAGCTCGTGAAAAATGCCCTTAAATGCGGTATCAGTCCTGTCGAATACGGGAGGATATTCGGTGAAGGCCGCTCGCAAGATTCCGCTCTGCATCACGCGGCTGTATGTGTCATGAAGCGGTTGGCTTTCGCTTATCTCTTTGTCGTGAAGTGTTCGGTAAGTCTCATATGGCGCCTCTAGGAGGAGGAAGTCCAGTTGCGGTTTCGTCACACCATCGTGCCTGCCGTCGATGTAGTCTTCATAGACATGCCAGTTGCGGTGGTAGAGGTAGCATACTCGTTTACAGTCGAAGAACGCCGGTGCGAACTCCATAAAGGCGAGCTCCGAAAGGAGATAGTGCGTCGCTCCTTCGGTCGCTGCATCCAGATCTACAACAGTCTTTTCAGAGTTGAGCAGCACTTCCTTGCAAGTTTGCCTCACGCTCTCGGCGAAACCCGGAA
>CAYTDR010001220.1:0-2493 GCA_964436185.1 uncultured Candidatus Obscuribacterales bacterium
AGAACTCTGGTGGCATCGAGTCCCAGCGCTGTGGCCTGGTCTGTAATGGTTCTCGTATTGTTATTGAAAATTGTACCGAGGCGCTGTTGTACCTGAGGATTGTCAGCGACACGATGTACTTCAGCAAGCTCTCTAACAATGGTCTCTTTCAGTTGCCTGACGCGTTCTGCAACGGTCATCTCTACAGGTTGACCGCTGTCGCGAACCACAATTCTGTCCGTAGGTGCTTTGTTTTGCTCGAGAAGAACGTCTAACCGCTCCGATGCGCGTTGGGCAGCCGCCATGTGCTCGAAAGGATCGCTGAGTTGCGCTGGCGCTGCCGGCGCGTCTCCAGCTCTGACTGTTTGTCTGTCAGAGCCGGCTGGTGGGGGGCGATCGCCGGGCGCTGCCGGGCGTGGCTGGTCAGCTGGAACTGCCGGACGTGGTTGATCGGCTGGAGCCGCTGGTCGTGGCTGATCGGTTGGAACCACCGGGCGTGGCTGTTCTCCGGCGGCCGGAACTGCTGGACGCGGTTGATCTCCAACAGGAGGAGGCGGAGTAACAGGTTGGTCCGTGTCGGTGGTGGTGCTTGGTTGCTGCCCTTCTGGCGGACCTGACAATTGAGCTACGTACTCAGCCGTAAGTGGCGACTGCTCAAAATCGTCATCATCGTCATTCTCATTGACGACATCAGTCGTTGTCGGAGGCGTTAACAAGTCGGGTCTAGCTTCTCCATCCATCGAATATAACTCCTTAAATGAACATTCGCCTTGCCAGGAAACTCTATGTATGTCGTCTCCAGCTAAGAAACTCCTGAATTACAAATGCGGTAAAGCCCGAACTTTTGACGTTGACATAAAGATGACTTTTCTCTGCCTTGTCGGGCTTGGTCGGATAGACTTTCCGACTCGGGAACGCTTGCCTGCGCTCAAATTTGTCCCTAGCGCCATGTGGAATAAGATGTTCTATACCGATTGTTCCCGCTTTTGGACACCGCTAGACGCGAAAATATCAAAAACAACCTCTACCCAAAATCGCCGAAACTATTGCCATCTCGGGCATGCAAGCTGTTCGTCGTGCGCAATACCAAAAGTTGGAGGCCAAGAGCAGCGCGACTCGAGGGTGCTGTCTCAATCGCATTAAATATATTGACATTGGGTCTGTGATCGGGCTGCCAGACTTGACGTCAAGACTGTTGAAGTGCTCACTATCCATTCCAGTTGGATGCACCCTGGATAACCTATACTTAAAGGGATGATTGAGATTTCAATAGTGATTCCGGCGTACAACGAGGAAAGGCGAATTCCGTCTACTCTTTCCTCTGTTCACAAGTACCTGGCTGGAACTGGCAGGAGTTTCGAGATTGTAGTCGTCGATGATGGCAGCCTTGACTCCACGTCCGATTATGTCGATTCATTCGCGGAAACCCATGAGGGTGTCAGGCTTCTGTCGTACGTGCCCAACAAGGGTAAAGGTCATGCTGTCCGTATAGGAATGCTGGCGGCACAGGGCGAGATGGTTCTCTTTGATGATGCTGATGGAAGCTCCCCTATTGAGGAGTTGGAGAAACTGGCGGAGAGAATTAAAAACGGCGCGGACGTTGCGTTCGGATCAAGGGCAAAACCCGGTCAGGAACGAACAGTCAAGGCTCTGGCCTATCGAAAGTATATAGGTAACGCTTTCAATCTTATCGTTCAGTCTTTGCTGCTGCCTGGCATCATGGATACTCAGTGCGGATTCAAAATGTTCAAGCAGTCCGTTGCCAAAGACATTTTTTCAGTTTCTCGCCAGGATGGATTTGCCTTTGACGTAGAGGTTCTCTACATATCTAGATTGAGAGGCTATTCAATAGAAGAAGTTCCGATCAATTGGTCGAATGTCGAGGGTTCTAAGGTCAATGTTTTCTCTGATTCGCCCAAGATGCTTGTGGACGTCGTCAAGATAGCTGTGGGTGCGTGGACCGGTCGGTATCGAAAGCTGAAACCGAACGTCAAATCGGGCTAAAAACGAACTTTTCCACCTGCCTGCAAATCCGGGGCGCCTGGGAGAACAGGAAGAGGTCTTCGAGGCAAAGCTCCCTGTTGCTCCAGTTGCCGTGACGAACGTCTTGTGACGCCCGGTGGCTATCTCTTCAGTCCCACAAAGCTCGGACCGACTCGGCACTTCCGCACATCGATTTTCCGCCAAACATCGCCTGTGACGTATGGCTCCTGTTCCAGCCATTGGTCGAGTTCATTGCGTGATTCGAAATCGCAGAGCAATACCGATCCAATCATCTTATCGCTGTCATCTAGAATGGCTGCGCCATAAAGCAGCTTTCCTTCGTCGCGCAGTTTGTCCCCAAGCGCAATATGAGCCTCCCTCACTGCCATTCTACGTGCCAGCGCCTGATCATCGTCACCATCGTATCCCAGGACAAGAAATTGCATTGAGAAACCCCTCTTCGAACGAATCGTTCAATTCTACTATCTCACTGGGATACGTATCTGATCATGACCATTGGTGTATCACCAG
>CAYTDR010001221.1:0-2490 GCA_964436185.1 uncultured Candidatus Obscuribacterales bacterium
ACTCGACGCTTGGAATGACAAGACACGAAGTCGTCTGCCAGAAGTGTAACGCACATCTGGGACATGTTTTCGACGATGGCCCGGCGCCGACCAACAAGCGCTATTGCATCAACTCCATTGCCCTGGACTTCGAAAAGCGAGAGCAAAAATGACCTGGGAACTGATGCATGTAGATGCGGACGAGACAACGGTTCGACTTCTCGAATCTGTTCTCAGTGACAGAGGATACAAGATCACCGCTGTTTCCAGTGGTCAGGATGCAATCGAACAACTAAAAAAGGAAAAACGTGACCTGATCATCGTAGGAGACGTGCTCAGCGATCTCGACGGCATCGGATGGATCATTCAACTGAGAAAGGTTCTGCCCAAAGTCAAAGTGATCTATATCACCAAAAGCTGGCCATCCACGGAGCTCTATGAAAGGCTGACTAAACAGCTCAAAGTTGATCTAGTCGTGATGCGCCCAATCAAGGCCCAAATTTTCGCCGCGCAAGTAGACACAATCATGAGCAGCGGCGACGAAACCAAGGTCACTCTAACGCCGGAAGAGTTACACGAGCACGCGTTCAACAATCTCAAACAAAAGTATGTAGCCACGCTCACCACCAAGATGGAGACACTGAAGCAAACACTGAATAAATCGCGAGAAGCGCCGGACAACGAGGCTCACTTGCTGGAAGCGATCCGGCTGGCGCACAATATCAAGGGTACATCAGGCTCATGTGGTTTCATCGATCTCTCAGAGTCAAGCGCACAACTCGAACATGCACTGAAGTCGATGCAAGAGTCGAAGCTCAGCCGCAACACTGTCGCCTGGGACGAGATCGAACAGTTCTTCTATTATGTTCAACTCACCGGATTGGAGCTATTGAAGAGTCCGTCGACAGACGATGCGGACGAGAGCATGCGTTATGGAAACTTGCTCTCCACCTCGCTACTTTCACTTGCAACCATGACCAACGTCACTCGAGACGAACCACCCACAGAACCTAATGGAAACACAGATAAGCAAGCTTCACTCGCCATTCTCGATCCGGAAACTTCGCATGAACATGTGAGGGACGTAGAACACCCGTCCGAATCCGCCTATGATCCATCTTCCATCCGAGTGCTCGTCATGTCGAGTGAAAATCCGATGGAGCTCAAACGTGAACTGGATGGCTTGCCGGTGCGTTTGATCGGTGTAAAAGATCCGATCGAGGCGATGACGACAGCTCGTTGGCTGGCTCTTGATGCCGCGTTGATTGACATCGACGCAAACTCGCCCGAGCCAGGAATTACTCTGGCGCGCAACATAAGAAGTCTGCCGGGCAATGAGAATCTTCCCGTCGCCTTCGTTTCCACGCTGGCAGAGCCGGGCAACCCAATCGACTCTAACTACGCCGGTGCCTCGCTCACTTTGAAGAAACCGGTGCGCAGGCAGATGCTCTCGAACGCCGTCGACTACCTGCTATCAGTGAGAACCGGCGGGCGCCCACGGGTTTTAATCGTGGATGACGACGAGGATTTTGTGCGAGTAGTCAGCGCTCTTTTGGGCAACGAGGGAACCATAGTAAAAGGATTGACCGATCCAACCAACGTCATCGATGTAATTGGCAAGTTCGCTCCTGACGTCGTCCTTCTGGATGTAATGATGCCTGGAACAAGCGGCTATCAAATCTGCAGAATGATTCGTGAATACAAACAATGGCAAGACCTGCCTGTTCTCTTTCTCACCGGTCAGACAGGACTCTCGGCCCGGCTGGCCGCCTTCGAAGCCGGCGGCGACGACTATCTGCCGAAACCTGTGGCGCCGGCAGAGCTCTCCATGCGCGTAAGGGTTCGACTAGAACGTGCCCGCATGTTGAAAGAGCGCGCCGACAAAGATGTTCTCACAGGCTTGATGATCAGACGAGCATTCATGGAACAGATGGATTCGCTGATCTCAGAATCCAAGAACAACAATCTCAAGTTCAGCCTTTCGCTCCTCGATGTCGATCACTTCAAGCACGTCAACGATACTTACGGACACCTGGCAGGAGATCGTGTACTGGCCGCCCTGGGCCAACTTCTGCGAAAAAGATTCCGATGCGAGGACGTGCGCGGGCGCTGGGGTGGTGAGGAGTTCATTGTCGCCTTTCGACATATAGAGAAGAAAACAGCCAAAGGTGCGCTTGAACGCTGCCTGGAAGAGCTGCGCAGTCAGGTGTTCGAAGGCGACAACGGCGAACAGTTCCAGATCACCTTCAGTTCCGGTCTGGTCTCCTTCCCTGAAGACGGCATCAGTCCCCAGGTGCTGATCAAAGGTGCGGATGAGTGCCTCTACGAGGCCAAGCGGCGAGGGCGAAATCAAGTCGTGGAGAGAGTTCCTACGGAACCCTGAAAGCTATTTGTTTACAGTCAGTCCACCCCCCTGCCATTCAGATTTGGCAAGGGGTATAATTGAGGATTCATACTCGAAAACCACGGCCGAGACCAGAGAGCTGTAGATGGCAAAAATACTGTTAGTTG
>CAYTDR010001222.1:0-2478 GCA_964436185.1 uncultured Candidatus Obscuribacterales bacterium
CCACACTGGGGGAGAAAAGCACATAAGTAGCCTCGACAGTCGTGCCCTGAATACGCATCAAGTTCGTCGGGAGCAATGCCGACCATGCGCGCAAGGTGTTTGAATTTGCCAGTTGAAATTTCTTCGCGGCGAAGCGCTTCTAATGCCAAGCCCAAGAAGCGATGGTTGGAGTCCAGATGTACCATATCTTGCGGTTCATCATTCAATCCCATCAACCGTGCGTATTGCTTTCCGGCTTGTTCATTCTGTTGAGCCAGATTGGATTGTTCATTCGGACTAATGATGACTAGTAATCGATAGAGAACGGCCAAGCATTTCGTTAGGGCGACTGGGTAGTGTTCAAAGTGAAAAACAGCGGTTCCTTCATCGATCTCGACCAGAGAAGCAAACTCTTCCGGACCAATGACCGTGAAGACAACGGCACAGGTTATCTGCCCAAAGTCGGATTGGGATTATATATGTGCCGGAAGATCGTTGATGCGCATAAAGGCAATATGGTTTGCGAATCTGATCGCGAAGGCACCACTTTCACAATCTCATTGCCTTGCAAATCATCGACCGAAACCAGCTTCCAGCCGAGCTAGCAAAAGCTTTTCCACCGCCAGAGTTCGGTCCCAGCCCCACAGCGTGCACCGAACCCGCCATTTCACACGCATTAACGATATACCGCATCGAATTGCTTAAATAAAATTAGGAGCTTTCGCGAAAACTTTTCGTAGGTTTGCTCTTCATTTAAGGCACACTTAAACTGTGTATTTTCGCCGTCGACAAGAAATCTCAACTAGATGCCAGCCGATTCTCTGACGAAAGTCCTTTACCCTGAAGGCGACGCCAACCAGAAGGATAAGCCAACCTCCCCTTATTATCGGCTCTGGCGCATGATCGTCGAAGACAAGCAAGATTTGTTTTTGATTCTCATTTACAGTTCGCTAGCCGGTGTGTTGAGTTTGGCGGTGCCGCTGTCCACACAAATGGTGGTCAATACAATTGCCGCCGGTTTCTTCCTGCAGCCAATCACCGTCATTGCAGGTCTGGTTCTAGGCGGTCTGCTCTTCGCAGCCATGCTGCGACTCTTGACTATATGGCTTGTAGAGCTGGTCAGGCAACGCGTGTTCAATCGTATTGCCTTGCGCATCGCCTACCGTGTTCCTCGCATTCAACACTCCAGGCTTTCAAAAGAGTATCTTCCCGACCTGGTCAATCGTTTCTTTGACGTGATTACCATTCAGGGTAATTTCGCCATTCTGCTCCTCGATGTCCCGGCCGCGACCCTGCAAATAGTGATCGGGCTCACGCTCATGGCGTTGTATAGTCCGTATTTGTTTGCGTTCGTACTGATCGTCATTGCATTTGTTTTGTGCGAAGTATTTCTGCTCGGTTTTGGCGGATATCAGACAAGAAGCAATGAGACCTCGAAAAGATACCTGGTAGCCGAATGGCTTGAAGAACTCGGTCGCTGCGAAACATCGATTAAGCTCAACAAATTTCCCATGCACATTCTCGAGCGAACCGACGATCTTGTCTTTGCATACACCGAAGCTCGCAGAAAACACTTCAGTGTCCTTTTCAGACAGGCTTCCGGTCTGGCCCTCTTTCAGGCCTTTGCTGCGGCCGGAGTACTGGGCATTGGCGGTTGGTTGGTTATCGAACGCCAGCTGGCTCTCGGACAACTGGTTGCGGCCCAATTGCTCGTCACCCAGATGCTTCCCGCCCTTGAACGACTGATACGACACCTGCAAACACTTTACGAATTGCTTTCCGCACTTGGAAAAATAGGTTATGTCGAAGACCTGCCGCTTGAGAGAATTGACGGCAGCGATTGTGTCGCCACTGCCAGTGGTGCGTCCATAAATATTCAAGGTCTGCATGTCGATTACGGTCAAAGGACAAACGTGCTGGACGGCTTGAATCTGCAGCTCAAACCCGGAGAGCGCATCAGTCTTATGGGTCCAAATGCATCAGGCAAATCAACCCTGGCATTTGTCTTGAGCGGACTTCTAGAGCCCAGTTCAGGACTCGTCCAGATAAACGGCATGGACGTGCGCGACATCAAATTTGAGAGCCTGCGCAGCATCGTCTCTCTGGTCACCGACACCAACGAGATATTTGAAGGAACAATCGAAACCAACGTCACATTCGGCAGAAGCGAGATAAGCCATGCCGAAATGCTCTGGGCTTTGAAGCTGGTGGATTTCGAAGAAGAGCTCGTCGGCATGCGCGACGGGTTGAAAACACAGCTCTTGAGCGGCGGGCGAAATCTTTCCCGCGGTCAGGCGCAAAAACTTTTGATGGCGCGCGCAATTGCACAAAAACCTCAGCTGCTTATTCTCGATGAAGCTTTCACAGGCATCGAAGAGAGAAGCAAAATGCAAATTCTCGATCGCCTCTTCGCCCAGGACGTACCATGGACGATCATCGATATTTCTCAAGACGCCGACACAATCTTCCACGCTTCTTCCATGGTTTTCCTTAGAGATG
>CAYTDR010001223.1:0-2477 GCA_964436185.1 uncultured Candidatus Obscuribacterales bacterium
GGACTCCCGGATTCCTCACTGTCATACTTTCCCTTGAAAAGCTTTCATCAATCGCTCTACATAGCGCGCTTTTCCCGTCAGGGCGCAAGTTTTGCCGAGGGCCAAACTGACTACAGTATAAACAGTGGACGAAAGTATTTGTACTAGTTTAGAAGCAAAATCGATGAAACCCTGAAATAACGCTGAGTTCTTCGACTCTGTCTTTCAAATGAATTCTCTCGTCAACAGGAAACACTCCTCTGGAAGGAGCCCATTCGCGCCATTAAAACCTGACTGATGAGGTTACGGTGCCTGCAACTGAGACTGGGCAACAAATAAAAAATGAGTGACAACCTCAGAAGATTGCCTCTTTTAAAGGTTATGCGGAACTACTCCAGGTCCCTTGCCAGGACCGTTCCATGCCGGCCGTCTTTCAGCGCCTTGTCTCGAGCCAGATCGGCGGCTGCTAACAACCTCGGCATATCCTCGGCATCATCAGGAAAACAGGCAATTCCCTGAGCCATGTTCATGTTGGAGAGTTGAAACTCGACTGAGCTGGACATCAGCGACTTGATCACCCGATCGGCTATCACCGCCGCCTGTGATGCGTTGGCACCGATAAGCGTCAAGGCTAGATCGTGCTCATCGTAATGAGAGATGATGCCTTTTGCTCCTTGCGTGTTCTGAATGGCGTGCGACAACTCTCTCACCAGGGACGTCGTGTCTGTCGACTTGCTCTGTGTGTTCCGCAGTCCAAAAAGGATTATCGAGACTGGACGTTCCGAGGAAAAATAGATCTCATGGTTGAGTAGAAATAGAATGGCGGCATAACTGTACAAGCCAGTCTTGCTGTCCTGCAGTCTCTGCGCCACGTCCCGAACAAGACTCAAATCTATTTCCTTTGGCGCCACAGATAACTGTTTCGGAGGAGCATGACAAATCTGAGCCACTCGGCTACGCACCAGCGATGCTACCGTGTGCACCCAGCGACTTCTGTTCAAACGCAACAGCTCGACAATGTCTTGAATAGTCTTTCTCGAGTCGATCTGGAGATAGATGTCCTTCGACAGTTGCATGTCCGGAGGCTCTGCCTTGGAGACTATGTCTACGAATTGGTTCTCCGAAAGGTCCTTGTTTACTCGCTCGAGCACCGTGTCCATGTTCACACCGCACTGTTTGAGATACTCGGTGTTATCGAGCAGCAACACTCCTTCGAGGATGAGCATATCCAGTGATCGATCGATGGTTCGCTCGTCGGTCTTCAATCGCGGCTCGAAATGGAACTCTCCGTCCTTCCAGCAAATTACCTGGACAAAACATTCTTCGCCGTGCGCGCGAGAACCTTCAGCATGAACGACTTTGCCGTCGATGAAGAACATGTCCGCATAAGCTGCCTGCCGATTTATTCTCAATCGTCCGGACAAATGCCCCATGGCTATGGACTGCAAAAGGTTCGTAATATGAATAATCTGCAGATTGCCCGTAAGAGCCTCGGGCGCCAGAGACATCTCCTGAAGCTCTTCAATCGGCACCCTATCGAAGGTTTGCTCGAGAAGCCTGGAGGCATGCGCGCGCCTGGTCGAGGACATCTGCTCCCATTTCCGGTCCAGCGAGTTGTCCAGAAGCTCGCTCTCCGAGACGTCTTTGGAGTGCTCGATAATGGCGTGAATCTCTTCGGCAATGTCGCTTGTGCGGGACCAGAGCCGGGAAACTTTCAACCCTTTCTTTTCGAAGCACGACCACTCGAAGGAAAACGCATGTGGAACATACTTGATGGACAGCTCGAACTTTCTGTTGTTCGAAGGTTCGGTCCACCGGCTGGTCAATTTGACATCCTGTTTCCGGGCTGCCGTGACCATGTATTTCTTGAGATCGGCAATCGTGGGCTGTGTTGTCAGCGCCTGAGAATTTTCCTGCTCAGCAGGCCATTTCATTGATACCGTTTCCCCTGAGGTAGAAGTAGTTATTCTACTCGATTAAACGCCCAGCAACGATTTGCGAGGTGAATCGTTGAGAAAAAGATCTTGCCTTCATCAACTGATTTATTGCATAGGTCAGCTCATCGACCGCGATTCGCCTATGGCTCTACTTTATAGCCGACGCCATGAACCGTCTTAATTATGGATGAATCGCCGATCGTGAGCTTGTTTCTTAAACGCAATATCGTGGTTCGCACAGCCGCCGCTGTAGCATCAGAGCTCGACTGCCAAACTGAATTGAGGATATCGTCAGAATTAAAGACGTGACCGGGATGTCTCATCAGAAATTCGAGCACGGAAAACTCTCGCGGCGCTAAGGCGACAGCCACATCATTGCATCGAACTTCCCTGGTGGTCAGGTTCAACGTCACCGGCCCGACGGTTCGCTCCTTCATCACTATGTCTTGAGGACGGCGGAGCAGGGCGTTTACTCGCATAACGAGCTCTATGAGCGAGAACGGTTTTTGCCATTGGAATTGCTAAATTTACAGAAGGCAATCAAGTTACTGTAACAAGAAG
>CAYTDR010001224.1:0-572 GCA_964436185.1 uncultured Candidatus Obscuribacterales bacterium
GACTGAGCGAACTCGAGCTCACCCAACACGTTAGCAATCTGGCAGCAAAAAATGTGCCGGCGTCGAAACAAGCTTGCTTCATCGGAGGCGGCTCCTACAGCAGGTTCGTTCCATCCGTAGTACCACAGATGATTTCGCGATCTGAGTTTGCAACGGCATATACGCCCTACCAACCAGAGGTTAGCCAGGGCAGTCTGCAGGCGATATACGAATTCCAATCAGCGATATCGCTTCTCACAGGTATGGATGTTGCCAACGCCTCGATGTATGACGGCCCCACTGCCTGCGCGGAAGCCGGCCTCATGGCGGCACGTGTAACCAAAAGAAAAAAACTGGTCGTGCTTGAAAGTGTCGGACCGGAATCCCGCATGGTAACTCATACTTATGCGACAGCATGCGGTCTTTCCTGGGAGACTATTCCATGTCCACATGGCATCGCCGACGGTAGCGAAATCACATTAGATAATGAAACGGCGGCCATCATCGTGCAGTATCCGAACTTCTTCGGCTGCCTGGAAGATCTGGAGATGATCAAACAGGTCGGATACTGCCACGGAATTGAGAATTACTCG
>CAYTDR010001224.1:582-2473 GCA_964436185.1 uncultured Candidatus Obscuribacterales bacterium
TTGTAACTGAACCGATCAGTCTCGCTCTTCTCACTCCGCCAGGCGAGTTCGGTGCCGACATCGTGGTCGGTGATGCGCAGCCGTGCGGTAACTCCCTATCTTTTGGCGGACCGTCAGCCGGATATATGTCCTGCCGCGGCGAGTTCATGCGTCAGATACCCGGCAGATTGGCCGGCATCACCGTGGACAAGCAGGGTAAACGAGCCTTTACTCTCACTCTGCAGACTCGCGAACAACATATCAGAAGAGAGAGAGCCACCTCCAACATCTGCACCAATCAGGCCCTCAACGCCCTGGCAATGTTGGTTTACCTCACCATGGTCGGCAAGCAAGGTCTGGTCAAACTGGCGAGAGTTTCTGTGGAACGCGCCCATTACCTGGCAGAGCAACTGGTGGCAATCGATGGTGTTTCGCTTGCCTACGATGCTCCGTTCTTCAACGAATTTCTTTTGAAACTTTCATCGCCTGTCTCTCCGGATGCACTATTAAACAAAATGAGAGAATCGAATATTCTTGCCGGTTTGAACATAACTCCTATGTATTCACACCTGAAAGACTGCCTCCTGGTTGCAGTAACTGAACGAAATTCCAAAAATGAAATCGACAAATACGTCGAGATGTTCAGCAAAAGCATTCAAGAATTGGCCTCAAAAGAAGCGCGCGAAGCAGTACGTGGCGCAAAGAGTTGAGAGAATCGAAAGAGAGCAGCCGGACCGATTACATCGTTGAGATGCTGACAAGGCCAGCCGCTTTTTGTTCGGAATCGTCGTAAACTGAATAAACTTGTTATGTATAATCAGACCAGCCAAAAATGAAACAGCTAGATTCAAATGTAGAACCAATGGACAAAATTACGACGACAGCGATTGTGGACGGAAAGCCGGAACCAACTACCGGAGTGGTGAAAGGCGTGGTCAGGGAGCTTGTAGAGCTCGTTGTCGTCACATTGCTCCTTTTGATAGTGATTCGTTGGGCGATTGGAGAAGCAAGGTATATTCCTTCGGCATCAATGTCTCCAACACTCCAGATTAACGATCGCCTGATTGTCGAGAAAGTGTCTAAGCACTTTGGACAGCCGATCAAACGGGGCGACATTCTTGTGTTCTATCCGCCGCCCCTCGAGATGGGTGGTCAAGATCTCAAGCAAGATCCCCTTTCAATTCTCGGTCGGCTGACTGGACTGCCATTTCTGCCGAACGATCCGGCATTCATCAAACGAGTAGTCGGATTGCCTGGCGATCAGATTCGTGTACAAGCGGGCATGGGCGTCTATGTTAACGGGATGCCCCTCAACGAATCTCTATACATCAAAGAGCCACCACTCTACGATTTGAATGTGATGGGCGACATTGGCGGAAGAAACGTGCAGGGCGAGTTCATTCACCCGTATGCGGAAAAAGCCAATGAACCGATCATCATTCCGGCCGGTCACCTCTTCATGATGGGCGACAACCGCAACAACAGCGAAGACAGCCACGTTTGGGGCTTCCTCGATCAGAAACGCGTAATTGGACGAGCCTGGGTGCTAATATGGCGCCGGCTCAATCCCCCAATTTATCCCCCGACACTCGAAGACTAATCGTCGCATTCGCTCCGCGTCGAATTTGAACGGGTGCATCAGATTTCTCTGTCAAGCAATCATCCATTTACCTGTCAGGTAAAGTAAAACCGTTCATTTTTGGTGCACACCTTAATTGTCTTCGTACCTTGCACCGTTGCTCGAGTTCCGCTCCAGCGGCAGGGCGATATTCTGCATTCGTCGCCCTCTCCGCCAGGTAAACCCAAGGCTCTGCCGAACTGGTTAACATTTTTGAGCTGCTCCTCCGTCTGGCTCGAATGTCACGCCCGAAAAGCTAGGACTGGGAAAGCTGTTGTGAATTTGTAACTGACT
>CAYTDR010001225.1:0-2466 GCA_964436185.1 uncultured Candidatus Obscuribacterales bacterium
GATCCGCGGCAACCGAGATTCCGTGTTGAATTTATCCAATGATCTGATCACAAATGATTCCATAGCCGGCTCCATTGGCAACACACCATTGGTGAGACTGGCACGACTCGAACGATCAAAGCGATACAACCTGCTTGCTAAATGTGAGTTTATGAACCCTGGGGGATCTGTAAAAGATCGCATTGCTCTGCATATGGTGGAATGCGCAGAAGCCGATGGCAGGCTGAAGCCAGGACAACTGATGGTCGAAGCTACAGGCGGCAATACCGGCATCGGTCTGGCTCTCGTGGCTAGACTGAAGGGCTATCGACTGCTATGCGTAATGACAGAGAAGGTCGGTAAAGAAAAGGTTCGCACCATGGAATTATTGGGTGCGGAAGTACTGGTAGTGCCTGGCGGTAAGTCCATAGATGATCCTGAGCATTTCATCAATAAGGCTAAATCTATTGCCAGAGAGCAAGAAGGCTGGTTCGTAGGGCAGTTTGAAAATCAAGATAATCCGGATGCCCATTATAGATTTACCGGACCGGAAATCTGGCAACAATCGGAAGGCAAGGTCGATGCATTAGTGGCCGGTATCGGAACCGGTGGCACTCTTTTGGGAGCAGGAAGCTATCTGCGCGAACAGAAACCGTCGGTCAAACTGGTGCTGGCTGATCCACGAGGAAGTAAGCTTGCGGGTTGGCAGGAAGGCATTGAGCTCGATGGTCACTCTTATCTGGTAGAAGGTATTGGCAGTGACTTCATCCCACAGATAGTCGACTTGACGAAAATCGATCGCGCAATTCAAGTAGACGATGTAACATCGATTCGCATGACGCACGAATTACTGCGCAAGGAATCGCTGTTCGTTAGTGGCTCCGCTGGATGTGCTGTAGCTGCTGCGATAAAGTATTGCGATGAATTAGCTGAAGGCGCGACTGTCGTGATTGTGCTGCCTGGAAGTGGACGACTATATATGAATACGATATTCAACCCTGAATGGTTGGCCGAAAAGGGAATTTCGCTCGATTGAGCCTGGACTAAAGGTTTACAGAGCACGGGATTCGAGCTGTTTGCAACAATGTAACAAACGTCCACTATTGTGGAGGGTATCAGACCGAACAGTCCATTGGCTTAAGGTCCGATAGCTCACCCTCTCCATTGCTCCACATCCGTATCAGTGCCTCTCAGGGCAGTGACTTTCAACGGACGTTTCTCCACGGATTTTTGCCATGCATAACTTCAACAATGCCTCCTTGCCTCTCGACTCAATAGACGCAGCTGTATTCGCAATTGAATCCTCGGCGGACGGTACCGAAAACATCGATTCTGACTCGCAGACTCGAACAACAAAATCCAGGGAGGCGCTGCGAAAAGAATTCAACGATCAGAACAGTCTTGCTGCGTCTTTTCCACGCGCCAATATTGGCTCAAACTTGTCTTTACCGGAGCTGATGCTGACTGGCGCCGGAATCAATCAGATAAACGCCGATCAAAAGCCGGCCACAGCTCCGTCCGGAGATGCAGCAGAACGAGAACCACATAAAGCAGAAAGAATCAAAGAAGGAAATGAGTTGGTCGTGTTCGACAACGGCACCAATGTCTTCTTGACCACTATCGACGGTACCAGCAAACCCGTCAGTATTCGTTTCAAGAATGATACCAAATGCGAATTCAAATACACCCAGGATAAACTTGAACAGATAATTTTCTCGAATGGCTCGGGAAGGGAGATTCTGAAGGTTACAGCAACCAAAGACGGTGGCTACGACATTGTGCTCTTCACGCTCCCAAAATCCATTCAGATCACAGCGGCCACACCTCCTGAGTTGGGGAGGGACGGTATACTGACAGTGCTTTCGACAGAAGGCAACAAGCTGCTAATCGACGCGTCAGGAAGAGCCATTCTTACTGCTACTAGCGCAGACTCTTCCAAAACAGGTACGAGTACCTCTCGACGCATGGTTCTCGAACCCGGCAAGCATCAGGACGTCTATGTCGATAGCCGTCTGACCCAGAGAATCTTCCTTGATAGAGATTACTATCGGCAGATCAGCTACCAACGAAGTAAGGCCAACCCTGAGCAACTCGACGTTATCGTCGACTCGATTGGAAGGGCGACGGTCCTCTACACGCGAACGAGTGGCGATACATGGACCAGGCAAGTGTTCGGTGGTCTGCCGCAGAACAAACCGGTCGCTGGCGAGCTAAAGTTCGACGATAAGATGGTGCCTCGTTTCGACGCTTACGATACCAAGCTTGATATCACGGACGAAAAATTGCTCGAAACCCGTCCATCAGTGCAGGCTCTGATTAACTATGAGAAGGCGTTTCGCAATCATATCTCATTGGCTTACAAACAGCTCGAAATTGATTCTTGCATGGAAAAGGTGAAAAAGGACTACAACAACAAACCGTTCAACGAGCTCGATCAAGCACAGCAGACAAAAGTGCTCGAAGACCTAAATAAAAGAGTTGAGGCCA
>CAYTDR010001226.1:0-2459 GCA_964436185.1 uncultured Candidatus Obscuribacterales bacterium
TGGACGCTCGGGAATGGGCCCTGATCTGGAAGGCATAGACATGGCCGATATCTACATCGGTCTCAAGCCTAAGAGCGAATGGAAGACGACCAAGTCAAAAGAGGAGTTGGTCAACCGCATGGCAGCAGACATCTCCAAGATTCCCGGATTGATGTTTAGCTTCTCGCAGCCGATCGCAGACATGATCGACGATATCGTCTCGGGTTTGAGAGCGGACCTGGGCATCAAGGTCTTCGGAGAGAGCATCGAGAAAGTTGATGAAATCGCCGAGAAGATTCAGGGCATCGTCAAAACCGTACCTGGTGCCGCGGATATAAATAGAGAGCTGTGCCTTGGCTTGCCTCAATTGAACATCCGGGTCAATCGAAAGGCGATCGCGCGTTATGGTCTGAATGCATCAGATGTTCAAAGAATGGTCGAATCCGCCCTCGCCGGCACGAAAGTAACTGAGGTTATTGAAGGAAACAAACGCTTCGATATTCTCGTTCGCTTCAATGCTGCCTTCAGAGCCAATGCTGATGCGATCAGCGGTATTCTGGTGAGCACCCCGAGCGGAATGATTCCCCTGAAGTCACTCGCCGAGATTACAGAAAAGGATGGCGTGGTGATGGTGAACCGAGAGGAAGGTCAGCGCCGAGCGGCGGTGCTCGTCAATGTGCGCGGACGAGATCTGGGGACGTTCGTCTCCAATTGTCAGGAACGAATTGCCAAAGAGATTGTGCTGCCAAAGGGATATCGAATCGTTTGGGGCGGGCAGTTCGAGAACCAACAGCGTGCAACGTCCAGGCTGTCCATTGTGGTGCCGATTGTGTTGCTCCTGATCTTTTTGCTCCTCTTCTCTTCATTCAACTCTCTCAAAAACGCGGCCCTGGTAATGTTGAACGTTCCGTTCGCCATGATTGGCGGCATCGTGGCACTATTTGTCTCTCATCAAATATTGTCCGTGCCTGCGCTTATCGGGTTCATCGCGTTGTTCGGAATCGCAGTGCAGAACGGTGTGATTCTCGTAAGCTACATCATGCAACTGGAGCAAGGCGGTAAATCAATCGATGAGGCGATAAGAGAAGGTGCATACGTGCGCTTCCGTCCTGTTTTGATGACAGCACTCGTGGCTACTGTCGGTCTGGTGCCTAAGGTCCTCTCCGATGGAACAGGCGCCGAGATTCAGAGACCACTGGCGACCGTTATTCTGGGCGGACTGGTATCGTCTACATTCCTTACGCTCGTAGTGATGCCCAGCATGTATGCGCTGATCAACAAACACAGCAACGGCACGCCAAGATTCCGCCCGTGGAACCGAACACCAGCATGCGTGGCGGCTGTAACACCAGGTTTGGCAGATTCGGTCGATTCGGTTGATGAAGACGAGAGCCCTCTAGTGGAAGCCAACAGAGCACCCGCGTCTGTAAGAGGCAGGCTGATTCCCGTGCCAAAATGGCTGGTTCCAGGACTCTTTCCAGGAACCCCAGCCGCACCGCCGCACTTGAAGAAGTAGATCTGAATCACTGCGGCTACTGTTGACTGTTCGATAGTCTCGATCTGCCCGATAGCCGCAGCATCCATGCAGGCTGTGTAACGGGTGCGTATTATATACTCTTCTGTTCAAAGCCACGGAAGAATGCGATGCTCACAACCAGCCGATTTCAAAGCAGTGCCAGAGTTCAGAGGGCAGTTATCGTCACTTTGACTATCCTGGGGATGTTGGTCTCTTCTCCTCAGGCCTTTGCGGACACTGACTCGAAGACGAAAAATGCCGTTCCCGAATCCGTCGTCAATTTAGATCTGTGTACACTCGCCTACCAGCTTTATCACCAATCTTTGTGCTTGCCGCTCGATCCGTGGTATGACGTCATGTCTCGCATTGGCAGCGACAGACGCACCAACATCTGCCGATTCACGCACGAATATGCGACGAAGCTTGGTGGTTCGACTTCGAGCAATGGCACGGGGGACCAGGGATTCTACAGTGGTCCGAACGCAGCGCGTGGTTGGAAAGATAGCAACTTGAATCTCGATCCAATCCTCACAAACTACAAACACCTTGATGCCAAACTACCAGCATTTACGCGAGATGGCGAGATTTTCCTTGCCGTGCGTGCGCCGGAATATGTAACCCAAAACATAAAAGTGATCGACGGAGTTCGCTACAAAACCAAACCGACAAGCTTCCCGTCTAACGATGTCGAGACGTTTCAGATTCGTGAATATCCCAGCGGCGAGGACCATCTGCTAGTCTTCGAGGGCGGCACCGGAATCGCTGGAACCTCCGGCGCATCGTGGAGCCTTATGGGTTTCGTTCTCATGCAGAAGACTGCCACCGGCTATGATGCCCACATTGTTTTTCGTGGCAGCCGCAGTGGTGCAGCCATCGGCACAACCGTTTGGAAAGCACAAAATGTTATTGGAGAGCATAAGGGCAACCCTGATTGGATCACCGACCTTCGTAGTGCGAAACAAAT
>CAYTDR010001227.1:0-2456 GCA_964436185.1 uncultured Candidatus Obscuribacterales bacterium
TGCCCGCTTTCACCTACCTCCGGTAGTATGATATGTCTGGCATAGCGGTTTCTTTCAGTCAGGGTCAGTTCGGTCATGGTTCAGGTTCCTGTGAATCAAAACAGCGCAACGATACGGATACCGTGGAGAATCCGAGCAGTCTGTATCGGTTCAATAGGATTTTAACAGCATTTTTCGACTGTACGGATAGCATACGAATAGATAAAAATGGAATGATTTGACCGTAACATAGCGAGAACGACGGTGAGCGAAAGCCAGGAAGTGAAAGAAGATCGATGTGTTCGTTGCGGTGGTGCTACGACTAGCAACAGCTCGGGCTCAATCACTCAATGGGTGAAGTCATGCAGTTGCGATGCGGAGCCTCTGGAGCCCAGCGACAATACGGTTCAACTCTGTGCCAATTGCCACAAGCGCATAAACGTCGGGAGGCACGGTTCGCTGACCCAATGGATATTCAGAGTCGACCTTTGCAGCTGTAAAGTGCCGGAGCCGATCTCGGTTGAAGCGCAGTCCGAAAAGAGTCTCGGTGATGATGAAGAATTGCCGCAGGGAGAGCCCGAGACGGAGTTGGAAGTGGATTCGCAGGCGTTTCCGCTGGAACGATATAGTCCACTAGCGATCCTTGGAACTGGCGCAGGCAGTACCGTGTATCTCGGTCGAGATCGTCTGTTGTTGAAAAAGGTGGCCATTAAAACGATGCGTGCCACCGCCAGTGATGCGCAGATCGTTGCCTTCCAGAAGGAAGCGAAAGCGACCTCCAGTCTCAATCATCAAGGCATCGTTCGCATTCTCGATTTTGGTATAACAATGTCCGGTGCACCTTTCATGGTTATGGACTACTGCAAGGCAGAGAGTTTGTACAGTTTCCTGCAAACAAACGGTCCGCTCGATCAGCGAAGAGCCTTCCAGATTTTTTCCAAGGTCTGTGAGGCACTTCAAGAAGCGCATATTCTAGGCATCTTCCATCGAGACATAAAGTGCTCGAACATTCTTGTAGGTGAACTCGATTCGCCAAATCCGCAGGTGCGACTTATAGATTTTGGCATCGGTCTCATGCAGAAGGCAGGTGATTCGTCTGGGTCGCAGGGCTTGATTCTGGCTGGAACTCCAAACTACATGTCGCCCGATCAGGGCAACGGTTTTGCATATGACGAGAAGTCCGAGATCTACAGTGTCGGTTGCGCGCTATTCGAGACGCTGACCGGAAGGACTCCTTACGAAGGGAGCACGGCTCTCGATTTGCTGAATCAGCATGCCAATGCTCCTGTGCCATCTCTTTCTTCCGCGAGACCCGATTTCAGGTTTTCGCAAGAGTCAGAAGCTCTTGTATCCAAGTGTCTTTCGAAGAGCCGGCAAGCTCGGTATCAATCTGCTGGTGAGCTGCTCGATGACCTACGCAGTCCTCTGGAATCGAACCTGGAGCACCTTTCAGCTGAAAGCGCGCCGTCGCAAGGACAGCGCTCCTGGAAACTGCATCTTTGGGGTGCCGCGATAGCAACTTTGGGTATCACTTTGTTGGTAGGATTTCAGAACATTAATTCGCAAAAGGCGACGAAGAAGCCTGAACCACGACGGCAAACAAGGAGCCAACTGTCTGTAGACCCATTCCAATACAATAGCAAAGCCCGAAAACGTCACTTTGTACTGAGGCGAGTTGCAGGACAAGAACTTGCCTGGCGTCCCGATGACATGTGGGTTAAGGACAGCGATTTGAGCGAATTGAGTCAGTTGGAGCCTCATAACCTGGATTTCAAAGGCTGTGACATCACGGGTGATGGTATTAAGTACGTTATCGATTGGCCTGTCGTCCAGATTAATGCCTGCGCCTCCAGTCTCAATGACCAGGGTTTGGAACAGATCGCTAGAGTGAGAGCGTTGAAACAGCTAATGATCGCCAAAAACGCAGGCATTACCGACGACGGTTTGAGAGCGCTGCGAAATCTGCCTAATCTCTCGGATCTCGATGTATCATTCTGCTCCAAGATCACGAATTCAGGCGTCGGATATATCGTAAAGGGCTGCAAGAATCTCGAGAAGCTGGTCATTTCAGGCACGGAAGCGACCGGCGAGTCGCTTCCGATTACTTTGGAGCTGCCCAAGCTGAGAATTCTCAGTCTCGGAAGTCTCGCTCTTGAAGATAGGCACTTTGTAAAACTGATTTATCCGAAAACGCTTCTTGAGTTAGATTTGACCGGTAATCCAAAAATTACAGACCAGACACTAGAGAGACTGGCTCAAGTGAAGTCGCTACGCATACTGAAGTTGGGCAAATGCACAATTACGAATGGTGGCTTAGCCCGATTCGCCAAGAAGCTGCCGCGCTGCGAGGTGAGAAGGAATATCTACGTATCTCCTGAAGAGAGACTGATCGATGACGTTGGGGGATTAATCGATCTCCAATGATTCAACTCTCCGCTGCCCAATCAAAAGGACCACCTTGCACTGCAAGGCAGCTC
>CAYTDR010001228.1:0-2442 GCA_964436185.1 uncultured Candidatus Obscuribacterales bacterium
AACTAGACTCAGTGCGCGAGCGAATGATGGAAATCCCCGGACTATGTGACAATTGGGAAGAATTTCATGAATCCTTAGTATTCGACAAGGCGAAGGATGGAAAGGAATACGCCTTTAACACATTACAAGCCGAAGAATTTTTCAGCCTGGACACAGTTGTCGAACACCGACTCCACACCGGCAGCTTTGCGGCGGTCCCGGGTATCCTCACGTCCATAGGTCTCCTGGGTACATTCGTAGCGCTTTTTTGTGGTCTGGTAAATTTGCACGTCGTCGAATCTGGGCAGGTGCAAGGCATCGAAATATTGATCAACAACTTAGCTGGCAAGTTTCTTTCATCAATAGTCGGCTTGGTTTGTGCCGTCTCATTCGTTTTGGTCGAGAAAGGACAGTTCGCAAAGCTGCGTGAAAAATGCTTGGCGCTGCAGAACCGCATCAATAGGCTATTTAGGCGAAAGCTGCAAGAAGAATTGTTGATCAGTATTCGCGATTACATTGAGGCTCAGTCTGACGCCTTCCGCAGCTTCAACACAGATTTATCCGGACACCTGAAAGAAAGCTTTCGCGAGAGTATGGGGCCGACAATGGAACGCCTGATCTCAACAGTTGAGCAGCTACAATCTGTCACCGAAGTCTTACGCCAACAGAAAGAACAGTCATCTAGCCAAGCAATCGGCGAAATGTTGAAGGAGTTTCAACAGTCGCTCTCGCAATCCGCTAACAGCGAATTCACCCGGCTAAGCCAGGTCATAAGCGATACCTCGAAATTCACAGAAGGCATGAATACGCGAATGGATGCGTTCCTTACTCACGTCGATGACATTCTCGCTAGACAAACAGAGCGAAACAAAGAACAAAGCGAGTTCTTGCAGTCTTCCATGAATGGAATGATCGAACGACTCGACAACAACACCATGGGACAGCTAAAGGCTGTCAAACATGGGTTTCAATACGTACTTGAACAGGTATCGCGGTGGAGTGAGGAAACGTCCAACTCATTGGACAAACTTCTTGAACGGGTTGCAGGAGCTGAATCTCAGTTACTCGACGTGACTATGTCCGTTAAGGAAACGGTCAAGTCTTTCGATGAAACCGTCGAGCGAAACAAACATGTTCTGATAGAACTCAATCAGGTTTGCTCCTTGCTACAGAGCGCAAGTGGGAATGTCGCCAAATCGAGTGAGCAGTTGGTGGACGCATCAACCCAAACAGGTACAGCAATCTCACAACTAATGGAGAACATTAAGACCCAGAACAATGCACTTCTTGTAGCTCAAGACCTTTGGTCTCAGCAAGAAGCGCTCTATAAAGTCCTTGATGATAACTTGTCTTCAGCTGTATCAGTTATCAACGAAGCGCTTGTGGAATATTCACAAACCACCAATGACAGATTGGCATCGTACCTAAACGACTTCGATAAGAGTCTTACCGATGCTTGCCGTAAGCTGAGCGTAACGGTATCAGAACTAGACGATCAACTTGATGAATTAACTGGCGTCTTTGAGGGACGCATGGAAAAACTCGCGGTAGTTCGCTAAACATGTCAAAAGAAAACGATTCTCTGGGACATTCGATAACAGACTTGATGACGTCATTGTTCGTCATTTTCGTGTTGCTCCTGGTTGCATATATCAATCGGTCTTACGTCGAAACCAGGAAAGGCAGCCAAACCGTCAAAGAAGCTCTGATGGAAAGCCTGAAGATAGTTAAAATTCAGGAATAAAACGACCCCAAGGATCCACTTGCTTTACTCATTAGGGTTAGAGACGATAACCTCGCCTTTGATACCAACAGAAGTGAGTTGAAGGTCAACGGAAAGAACTTCCTTCGCAATTTCGTTCCAGCATTAGCGAGCGTACTAACGAACCCTCGTTTTTCTCCGGAAGTCCAGTCCATCGTTATTGAAGGTCACACTGATTCTGATGGTAATGATGAGCATAACCTGCAGCTTAGCCAGGCCAGATCATATTCCGTTTTGAGTTTCGCGATTAACCAAGCCGGTTTGACAAAGAAGGAAAGAGACTTCGTTCTTGATCGAATATCTGCAAACGGAAGAGGTGAACGCGATCTATTGCCTCTTGACGTAGAGCCAGGGACCGAAGATAAGACATTGAGCCGCCGTGTGGAGTTCAAAATTCGTGTGAGAAGTTTCGAGCAAAGAACATTGGCAAAGAAAAGCAAGTCTCCAGAAGAAGCGACAGCATTTGTAGGTGAGTCGTTGAGGACCCATGAATGAAGCTAGCAAACTATCTTGCGACCTCCTTGAAGGTGAGCGCCTCAGTAAAGAAAAACTTTGTGGACTCGAAGCATTCCAGGCAAAGAGTGCAGTATCGTAGCAAGTTGAGAGAATTCGCTGGTGAAGGCGTCGGAGATATCCAGCCCAAAATCGACGAGGGTAGCATTCAACGAGCGTTGTCAAGCTGGGCCGATGCGGTGGCTCAC
>CAYTDR010001229.1:0-2434 GCA_964436185.1 uncultured Candidatus Obscuribacterales bacterium
CAAAAACAATCCCGAGCTGCAACAGAAAATCGGTGAAGCATATATCGAAGGTCTAAGCAGTGGAAATGCTGCCAAGATCGCTGGTAAGTTGGCTGGAGTCG
The DNA here is from genome assembly GCA_964436185.1 of uncultured Candidatus Obscuribacterales bacterium. Taxonomy (GTDB): domain Bacteria; phylum Cyanobacteriota; class Vampirovibrionia; order Obscuribacterales; family Obscuribacteraceae; genus CAYTDR01. Next base: position 102 of record CAYTDR010001229.1, read on the forward strand.
AGCGCACCGCGGAGTGGAAAGATGCATTCAACAAGGAGTTGGCAGATCCCAACAATCGTACCTATACTGGAAAGCTGGAAACTAACATGGATTTCGGCAAATACGTTGCCAGCCAGAATGAGATGATTGCTGAGATGTTCAAGCTCTATAAGGAAGACCTGAGAATTCAGAAAATCACAGGGAAGAAGACTAGCTACAACAATCTGCTTGTCTTTTTTACCAAGCCGCATAGCGTCGAGCGTGCCAATGTTATGAGCGGGTTCGAGAAGCTTTATGACGTGCTTTCTACAGAAGTTTTCCCGAAAGCAGTAGTAGCAGATAGACCGAAACCGCCGCAACCCAAGAAGTAGTCCGCGTCTCATCATTCAAAAGCGGGCAAAGTCCAGTCAGAAGTAACCCGCCAAAATCGTGTCCGAAAAAGCTGCGATTCGCAAGAGCGGAGCGGTTTTGGTTGACCCGCAGGTTCAACAATCGCCCTGGTCATCCCTGGATCGCGCCTCTGCAGGACACGATGAAATTGAACTCGCCTGTCATACGCAGGTCATAGGTACTTTGTATCCTCGAAGAGTTCAAGCACGACACGTTTGATTCACGACAAATCAGATGTACTCAATACTGCCCTGGCTGGATCCGGCTAAGTTGGCAGACTCGCGACCCAGGCGTATCCGGGGAATCGGGTCTTTTCATAAAATTTCAAGCACTTGAGCTGAACGAATGAGCGCTCATATTGCCTATCCGCAAGCACCATTGGTAGTGCGCCTGGTATAACTTCGCCAACGCTCTGTTATCATCTATTCGCTTCGTCGGCGGATCTCCCAGTCGGTGTTATATGGTAGATCTCACGAAAGTTCTTCAAGACTTTAGAATCAGCTTCCAACGTTTTTTCGAACACAGAATAAGCCCTTCTTCGCAGCTCTAAAATGCGCGCCTTCTGGGACGGGTCCTTGTTTTCCAATAGGGACGATTCAATCTCGGTACATTTTGCCAGCAGCTCTTCTTGCCCGTAGTCAGCAGACAAGCTTCTTGCCAGGGAAACATATTTCGCCGATTCATCAAATTTCCTCAAGTAACGGCACGTACGCGCAAGCTTCAACAGGCACGTTGCCTTAATACTGAAAAATCCCTTCACCTTGTTGCATTCTACTAAAACAGCTTTGAAGGCAACGTAAGTCTGTTTTGTCTTTTCCGGCGTCGCATGCCCGATTTGGTCGGCAAGGCGAAATTGCGATTTCAAGCTGGAATAAAAATAAGGTCGCACATCACAATACGGCATCTCTTCTTGTGCAAATTTGCGAATGGCTGCAGCATCTAGCCCTGGAATTCCGGTGAGATCTACGAATGTCAATGAACGCAGGTCCTTCAGCGATTGTATACCTGAAATTCCCACATTTGCGAGCCTCTGCATGGAAAGGCTGGTCAAGAGTTTCATATGCTTCAGATTGGCAATCGCTGCATTGTCGCAGTAGGTGTCGCTAATCTCCAGTCTCTTCAAGTAGCGCAACCTCGGCGCCCATACCGCCGTGCGAACCCTGGTCTTCTCCAAAATCAAATCCAATAAAGTTTCAGGCAATTTGAGAAGTGCGGAATCATCGACATCAGTGCGAGCTACATCTAACAACTGCAAGCGTTCGAACCTTGGTGCCCAATCAAGTGTAGAAACGTTTGTTGCTCTGAGCTTCAATTGAAAGAGTGGGCAGTCAGTAAGGTACTCGATGCCTGCATCATCAATGTAATCTCCCTCGAGATCGACCACTTTCAAATTCTTATTTCCCTTGAGCGCCTTCAGATCGCTATTCACAAGGAACTTGCCTGCTCCATTCAATACTTTGCCATCACCTGCAATGTAACCACGAATGCTTGTCTTTAGTGGCGAAAGATCGCCCCTATACGGAGGTCGCGTGGCAGGCGCTCTCGATTCACTGTCCTGATTCGAGCCACGGTAAAGCAGAAGCACAGCCATTGACACTAGAACCAGACAAACCATTGAGTTGGCAGCCCAGCGATACCACTTCTTACCTGCGATACCGGTCGCAGTATGCGGCACCAGTATTTCAGATCCTTCATCGAAGTGGTCAGTCGAATGAATCAACCGAAATGCTGAAAGAACCTCATTCATTGAAGCAGGTCGCTCGTCCGGAGATTTCTCCAGCATCCTGGCGATTAAATCCTTTAACGGTTGAGGCGCTTCTAAGTTCTCAATGATGGGCGCAGGCTTCTCAACATGGCAAAGAAGAATGGCCAGTGCCTCACTCTCCACAAATGGAGCATGACCCTCGATTGCCTCGAACAACAGACAACCAAGAGAGTAGATTTCCGACCTGGCATCATACTCT
>CAYTDR010001230.1:0-2433 GCA_964436185.1 uncultured Candidatus Obscuribacterales bacterium
CATGGATGCTTCCTTGACCGACTACAATCTGAGCAGTTACGAACATTCCTGGACGTAAAATGCCTTTGGGATTGTCGGCGATGATCCTGATGTGCAGCGTCTTTGTCGTCTCATCGACGACTGAACCTACTGATGAAATCACGCCTTTGAGTTCCTGCTTGGATGGCGTTTTGATCCATACCTGCTGCCCTTGCCGAACCCGAGGGATTTGCTCCTGGAATATGTCAATCATTATCCAGATAGGGCTCAAATTGACAATCGAGAAAACCGTGTCTTCTGGATTGACGCGTTGACCAAGCGTGATAGATCGTTGAGTGACTACACCGCCCACGGGGGCAATCACAGGCAGATCTGCTGTAACCATGCCGGTCTTCACTGCAGTGTCAGCAGCTGTTCCAGACATTCCCATGATCTTGAGCTGTCCTTTTGCATTTGCCGTACTGACAACAAGTTGTTTCTCTAACAACTTCACTTCTTGATCAAGTCTTTCCTGCAATGTAAGCAGTTTCACCTGCGCGGACTCATATGCGTTTTTTGCTTCCTGATAGTTTTTCGCCGCAGTTATCCCTTCCTTAAGCAATCCCTCCTCTCTCTCGAAGGTTGTCTTGGAGAGCTGAACTTGCTTAGTTTGAAGCGTTATGTCTCCTTTCAACTGGGTCCGCACCCTGGAAATGTCGGAGCTGAGTTTTGTTCTTTCGTTGAGAAGCTGCGCTAAGTTGTTCGCGACTTCAATGCTGTGAACAAGTGCTAAAACATGCCCTTTGCGGACGCTATCACCCTGTTTTACATAGACTGCTTTCACTACGCCTGAGACGGTTGGGTTTACGTCGAAGGCTTGGGTCTCATCAGCCTTCACTTCTCCCGTTGTTTCGAGAATGTCTTTTAAGGTTGTGGACTGAACTTTTGCTACTTGAATGTCTATCGCACGCAGACCGCGTTCATCAACTTCGATTTCTTCCGGCCCTGCGGATTCACCTTGATTGAACGCTTCATTGTCTCCGCTGTGCGCAAGTGACGGAACAGCGGTGTTCATCAAGCTGGTTGAAAGCGATAATAACAATGCCAGTGCGAAAAGGCGCCACCTATGCGCAGCTCTTTCGAATGACTGCCGTGATCTATTCATTTGACAATACCAAAAAAGGGACTCACTAATGCGGTTGCAATTCGCGACGTTAAAGGTCCGCTCTAATGGCTAAATAAGAAGAGATCGGTAAACAATGTAAATCGGGATGTTTGGATGGTCGGGAAGGTCAGGTGGTGGTCTTTCCCATTGCGCGCTCGAAGTATGCGCTACTGAAACTAAGGCTTGAGCCCATGGCGAAAAAGACAGGCTATGCTTTTGGATTTGATCGTCAGGCGTGTCACAGGATCGAATGCCAGTAACTGTGTTTTCAGTTGTCGGACATTTTGTGCAGCAATCATCTGGCGCGGTGATATTTGGTTGTGCATCATCGCAGCATTTTTCAGCTGCTGTACTAACAACCTGGCTAAACTCATTTGCAAGACCTGTGCAATTGTCCGACTGATCGCAAAGGCAAAATGCCTGGCCTGTTCCGTAGAAAAACAGGAATAAAAAAGCTGAAAGTGCGGCTGCGATTCTCGAAAACGTCATGACATTTCGCCTGGTCTCATTCTCTATCATAGCTCCATACGATGACAAGAGTGCCTGCTGAGCCGTATTATCAGCTTGCTCTTCGGTTCCACTCAACAATCCCATCTCTCAAGACAACCGCGTCGTAGCCAAGGTTCCGCAGCAAGCAAACCGCATCGCACGACATCAGACAAAACGGTCCTCGACAATATGCAACGATGGTTTTGTCTTTTGGCAATTCTTCAAGGCGGGCTTTCAGCTCCGCCAGCGGCATCGAACGGGCAAAGGGAATGTGACTGGTTTCGAATTCAGTCGAGGGGCGGACGTCAATTACTATTACATCTCCACTGCTGGCTTGTGTTAGCAGCTCCTCTCTAGTCGCGCCTTTCCACTCATGTGCAGATTCACCCATCTGCCTAACAGCCTCTTGCAGCTCAAAAAGGCGCTCTTCGGCTAATTCCCGCAGAGTGACTAAAAAGTTGGCCACTGATGGACTGGCCAAGTGATAAATCATGTTTTTGCCATGGCGCTGACTCTCTACCAAGCGTGCCGCTTTCAGTTCTTGGAGATGTGAACTCGCCAACTTGACACTAATGCTTGCTTGTTGGCTCAATGTTTCAACAGTCTTGGGCGCCTGACAGAGCAATCCAAGCAACTCCAAACGTTTTGGACTCGCGGAAGCCTTTGCAATCCTCGACACTTGCTCGTAAAGTGCATTCTTGATTTCTCTGTTTGTTGCCATTCAAGTGCCTCACCTCGATGTTGCCTGCCCGGTCAAATTTGCCATCTACCCACCTTACCTGATCAAACTCGGCGATACAATGATATTCTAACATTCGCTA
>CAYTDR010001231.1:0-2429 GCA_964436185.1 uncultured Candidatus Obscuribacterales bacterium
CGGAAGCGGAAAAGACCCAGAAGGTCGACAAGCTCGATACCTACATGACGGAAGTGGCCCTTTCAAGAGCGATTGCTCGAATCCGGGCAGTCGAGCTCGCCAAGCAACGCAAGCATATGCGCTAAGCGGCAGCGAGTCATCAGTCTGCACTGGTTCTGGTTCGGTATCATCTTGACCATGCAGGGCGGATAACCAAGCAGTGACGCTCAGCACCAGGGACGGTATCTAAATAAAAGTCCTACTACTCTTTTAGAGGCGATCAGTCATCAGCTGATCGCCTTTAAACTTTTCACTGTCCTTTGCCCCCTGAGGTCTGACGATTCAGGTAATACTGAACCGTGGAATACGCACGTCTTGCTGGCGTCTTCGCCTCCGGAGGATTAGTCGATTCATTTCCTACAGCAACCGGCTTGCGTGGCTTCTTCTTAGCTGTCGATGCTTTCGTTCTGGGTTTTCTTACGATGCCATCAGCTTTCCTCGAAACATCCCGCTTTTTAATGGCTTTCGGCGTGGGCGAAATGGTTTCCTGCGGCTGTTCCCTGAGGCCCTCTGGGGCAGGCGGAGGATTGGTCCGCAATGGAGGTGAATCGGTCATAGTAGAGACAGCCTCAGTCTTCGGAGCATTGAGGGCATTGAGAATAGCAAGTCCACCAAACAATCCGACCACCGCCAACAGTACTATGGCCACCACCACGCGAAGACGATGAGAACCGTCGCTGGCAGCACCTAGACGTCCAATTCCTCTAGTCGAACTGTGTTTTGACGACGCTTCCGCACCGTCATTTTCAGATAGAATACCCCTGTCCGATTGATTGCTGGAAGAGCCATATTGCTGCTCCCGCGAGTGAAACTCTGCCCAATTAGCGTCGTCGGAACGAGACATCTCCGCACTGGAGTCGTCTTCTGATTTGAATGGAATATGAATGTCAGAATCTTCAGCCTCGGGCATCCACGATTCAAGCCGCCGCTCTCCACTGCGCTTGAAAGCCTCGAAGTCATCCTCTGAAGGCTCAGGCACACCAAGATCAACGGACGGGGAGCCAAATAACGCTGCAATAGCCTCACTGGTCGCCGGTCTTGTCGATTCTTTAGATGCTGAAGAGTCAGATTCATTGAGAGCTGCACCTGCAGCTATCGCCGGTAGCTTTTGCGCGCTCGCTGCCGGAGGTCGCAGGAACGGGTTGGTTGGCTTGAGAGCAGGCTTCTCACGTGCCGAGGACGTGGACTGTAGGTCATTGGCACTTAAGTCATTCTCGGGCTGAGCTAATCCGTCTTGACCATCATTACCTGCCCTATTCGATCCCGGCATTGTATGTGGTGGCTCCGCGCCTGGATGATGCGCGTTCGGTGCGTTCAGTGCTTTCTGTGGCGAGAATTGCGTCTCGAAGTTCTTGGGAACGCCTGGTCCAGTTTGCGTTACTGGTTGAATACCCGAAACATCATATGCTTCTGAGGGAGTGGCAGTGCCTGGGAAGTGTGCACCAGGATTGTTTGGGAAACCGAGTGCATTACCGTCGTTCGATCCATTTCGTGCCGACTGAAAATCAGGCGCAGGAGGCGCGCCGAGCATACGTGACGAATTTTGCACATCAGGAGCGTTCTGCCTGCCTGTAAAGTCTGGAAACCCCGTCGATGTACCAGGCTCGTTTGACTTAAAGTCCAGTGCGTTTGGCGTAGCCTGCGTATTGGGCACACCCGCAGCATTGAGCCCCCCCGGTGAGCCGGTTGCCCCGGGAGCAGGGAGATATGGTACACCGGATGGACTGACTCGACCAGGCGGTACAGAGAGCCGCACAGGCAGCTTCGACAACCCAGACAAACTCGGCAATCCCTGGGAGCTTGGCTCATCTGATTGACCCGGCGATTCGGGCCCGGTATACGCGCCATAGTTGTCGTTGGACAAATTCAGATAAGGCAGGTCTGATGAGTGCGGTTCCATATCAGGAAGGGCACCCCAACCGGGACGATTTGACATCGCCACACCAGCTCCGGTATTTTCGACATCCGACCAGGCTTGTCGCACCGTATTCGGTGCAGCAGTCATCGCTTCCATTACCTGCATGATTTCTTCGCCTGTAATGGCAGACATCCCGGAAGCACCACCGGCAGTTCCACTCTCAGATACTTCAGAATGCTCGTTATGATCGACTGTATCGGCGCTGTATGCTGCGACTCCAGGAACAACAGAGGAAAGGTCGGTGTCGCTCGCCGAATGGATTTGGGCGCCTGGTCCCTGTACATCAGGAAAGCCGGTGACAGAGGAGATCGAATAACCTGGCGTACTTTCGATCCTCGCCATGGAATCTTTCTCATCAATCAGAGAGGCGCGAAAATCGACAATAGCTCCGGCAAAGTCGTTTTGCGGAATTTTTACCTCAACCGGCTGCGGTTGCGGTTGCGCTTCCCATGCCCCGCTCGGCTCGAGTTCC
>CAYTDR010001232.1:0-2427 GCA_964436185.1 uncultured Candidatus Obscuribacterales bacterium
GTATTTTGAGCAAAATCCAGATTTAGATGCATTCATAGTTTTTAGACCCAAAAAAGCAAACATAGTAGGAAAAGAAGATTTCAAATTCGATACAATATCTCAGATGGCTGTGAAATTCTTAGAAACTGATTTAAGCGCTAAAACAGATTCTGAAGCTAAAGCGGCATTTACTCAATGGAAAACCGAAGTAGAAAATACTATCAAGGCAATGGACACTGAAGAAGATAAAGAGGTTTTACGATTAGGTCTCAGGCAGCTAATTAATAACCTTACCGATTGCGAGGTCATTGCTGAGACACAAAGCGGTCAGGAATCTGTGGAAGCAGCAATGAGCATGCAACCGGATATAGTGCTAATGAAGCAGAATATTTCTTTTCCTGACGGGATTAAGACAACCAGGTTGATCAAGAAACATTGCCCACCCACAACGAGGGTGATAATGTTGCTGACCGAAGAAAGCGACTTCTGGTCGGCCCTGGAATCTGGTGCGGATGGATACATTATGAGAGAAACACCGGAGCATCTTCTTCGCGTAACCATAGAAACTGTCCATCAAGGGCTGGGTTGGATTGGACCATTCGTGGCCAAATATATCCTTCAAGGTGATGGAGTGCCTGTAATGCGCAACGTGATTCTTGCTCATCATGTCGAGCTCCCAGGTCTCCAGCATCTTTCCGTTCGCGAGAAAGAAGTATTGCGACTCCTCACTAATGGTTGTTCGAATCAGGAAATTGCAGACAAGCTAGGCATTCAACTTCAAACTGTCAAAGTTCATGTGCGTAGCGTCCTGAAGAAGCTGAATGTGGGCGGTCGTTCGGAAGCAATTTCCAAAGTCCTGAGAACAGGACTATCGATCGGATAGCGCATGAGTCTGATCAACACGAATGATGATTTCAGGAACGTCCCTGACTTGCTAGTTAACTGAAAAACTGGGATTAGCTGGACGTTATTCTGAAAGTAAGGCGCAACTCACCCCACGGGATTACCACCTAATAATCACACGAATCTGAACCAGGTGAATGTCGATGAAAATACTTTTGGCCGAAGATGACGATTTCCTTGCTGATGGAATTTCTATGGCACTCAGGTTCTCAGGTTACTCTGTGGATCGTTTAAAAACCGGCAATGAGGTCGAGAGTGCGTGTGCTGATAACATGTATGATGTTATCGTACTGGACCTGGGTCTACCTGACAAAGATGGCCTGGACGTTCTGCAGTCTTTACGAGCACGTGGTATCGGTACTCCCGTTTTAATCGTCACCGCCCGTGATGCAATTGATGATCGGGTCAGGGGTCTGGACTGCGGTGCCAATGATTACCTGGTGAAGCCATTTCACCTGAAAGAATTCGAGGCGCGTCTTCGGGTTCTTAATCGAGTCAGCAAATGGTCTAATCGTACACAAATAAAATGTGGCGAACTCAGTTTTGATCCTGAGCTACGAACCGCCATCGTCGGCAGTGTCAAGCTTGATCTTACGCCGAGAGAGTTCTCTACACTCGAGATACTGTTGCAGAGAAACGGTCGCATCGTTACGAGGGACGATCTGTCGGAGCATCTCTCGACGTGGGAGGAGGACGTAACATCCAATGCTATGGATATCGTCATTCACCGCCTGCGAAGGAAGCTACGTAATTCGCGGACAACTATCGAGACACATCGAGGCCTCGGATTTTCATTAAGGGCAAATGGTTGACTCGTCCATTAGAAAACAGCTTCTAGCATGGTTATTAATACCATTGTGCTTGCTGTTGCTTATTAGCTCCGTCTTCGCTTATTTGCTCGCCAGCTCCGTATCTAATTATTGCTACGACCGAGCTCTTTTAAAGTCGGCGACCTCAGTGGCGGCTAGATTGCGCTGGATTGACGGCGAGGCGGTTGTCGATATGCCCCGTGCCGCGCAAGAGATTTTACGGTTTAGTGAAGAAGATAAGATCTTCTATCAAGTTCTGCGACAGGATGAGACTAGAATATCGGGCGACGCGCTCATACCAGGGCCTCTTCTGCGACCGTTTTCCCGTGCTCCAACCTTTCGCGATGCCATCTTGGACGGTATTGAAATCAGAATTGCCCGAATACACTGTGTAAACCCAAAGGTTCCGGAACATGTCGTTTTCGTTCAAGTAGCAGAGACGCTGGGTGGACGAAAAAACTTGACCAGGCTTCTTCTTGCCAGTATCGTCGTGCCGCAGGCTCTGCTCATAGCTCTCAGTTCACTGGTTGTCTGGTTCGGCATTGGGAAGGGACTGACTCCGCTGGGGAAGATTCAGGAGTCGGTGAAACATCGAAACCCTCAGGATCTCTCGCCCCTCGTATTCTCCACTGTGCCTGTGGAAGTGCGGCCGCTCGTGGAGTCGATCAACGATCTATTGGATCGCCTGCGTCATGAGATCGACAGACAGAAACGGTTTGTCGGCAATGCCGCGCAC
>CAYTDR010001233.1:0-2427 GCA_964436185.1 uncultured Candidatus Obscuribacterales bacterium
CCAGTAGGTTCCAGGAAGGATTTGAGGCCACCACCCTGAGAAGAGAACGAAGATCAACCCGAATGACACGATGATGAGGACGAAGGCACCTGCTATATCAGCGACCATGGATTTTTTCCAGATTGGCAGGTTAAGCCGCGGCTCGAAATGACGCACGTAAAATCGCCTTAGAACAGCGAGCAAGACACTCGTTTGTCCTTTGGTTCTGAAACCGAACAGTCCGCAGTAGAAGGCAAAGTAAAGAACGATGGGAGAGAGCGTTAACACCCAGCCGATCAAAACCGACGACGACTTCCATATGACAGCGCCAATCGGCCAGATCGCTGACCAGTCGATCGATAGAGTTGAAAAAAATTCGATGTTGCTCAGATGATGCAGTGGTTGAATCACATTGGCCAAGAGCCACTGTTTGAGAGGTTCGCGAATCGGCTCCAGGAACGGTCCCAGGAAGCGTTTCAAAGCAGTTTGGCTGGCGGCGAGCCAGATTGCAGGGATGATAAGAACAATTGCGGCAATCTCGTAAACAAGAAGCTTCCGCCGCGCAGGAGTCATGGGCTCGATCTTTAGTTGATCTCGAAATATGCTCAAACTGATTGATCCTTCGAAAGACTTCGCTATTCCGGATGCGTGGGGGAGACTGGCTACAACAACCAAACTCTGTACTAATACTTTAGCTGTGAAATGTGGCAAAAATCGGAGTTCTTTTGATTTGTCCGAAAAATTGGCAAAACTGGAGTGTCAGAAGTGTAAGTCTGGACGTGTACTGGGGACACCATCGTTTTCCCTGGTTGTTGATTAAATCCTGCCGCCACGCCCTTCGGAATCTGAGTTTCGCTGATCTGAAGATCTGTAGTTGACGACCTGGTTTATCAAAAGTGCATCGAAACGTGCGCTTGGGGTAAGTTATACCTGAGCAATCCGGAAGTCGGCATGAAAAAAGAATTGTGGTTTGTGCTTTTCGGCTCGGTCGGCATTTTGTTGGCCATCATCAGCATGTTGCAGGTCGAGCCTATTTCGATTTCGACTAAACCGGCCGATGTGAAGGTTCGCTATTTTGATCCGAAAAATCCTCCGGAGCAAGTGGGTACTGAGTTTAATGGCGTTACTCGCTGGAACTTCGTTTGTCCCAGCCAATTGAATTACGAGATTGTTGAAGAAGTCTCCGATCCAGGTGGCAGCTTCGTGCGTATCAAAGTCACTGCGATCAAAGTGAATTTGTCTCTCGACATTACTGAATGGTTGCCTGAGAATCCTTCTCGCGATTTGCAAGAACATGAATCCGGTCATGCCACCATCTGTTTGCGTGTCTATGATCAGGCGAAATCAGAGGCTCACCTTGGTGCATCTCAAATAATTGGAAAGACTTATTCAGGTAGCTCCAGGGACAAAGATTCCGCCTGCAAGGCGGCGGGCGATATTGCCATTGGTCAGTTCACCTCTTATTACGAAGAGGCGATCGCTCGCAAAGCTCAAAACATCTCCGAGATCTACGATGGACTCAACAGGAAAGACTACTCGCACGAGAAGCTTTTAGACCGGGCGTTCAAGCTTTATGAAGAAGGAAAACCGCGACTTATCAGTCTTTCGGCAGATCGACCGATGTCCCGCCAATCAGCAGTCGCATACTGACGAGCTCACCTTCACCTCCCCGATCATGGTCATAGTAGGGGACAGAATAACTGTATAATTCATAAGTTAGTAATATCTTGTATGCCAATGAATAGCGATGATCTCGGCGAGTTGATTGACCAGTGCAAAAGAGCGTTAGCCGCCGATCCGAATCAATTGGACAAAATTTTGATGCTTTCTCGTCTGTATCACATGGCTGGTCGGGGTTCCGAGGCGATGCAGCAGGTGGAACGAGCATTGATTGTCAGCCCCAACTCTATAGATGCGTACCGAATCCGTGCCGGAATGTGGTGGGACCAGGATGAGTTTGAAAAGTCGCTTGAGGACTGCAGCCGCGTCTTAGAGCAGGACGGTCATGATGCTCATGACTGCATTACGCGTGGTGTTGTAAGGGAGCGATTGAACGACCTTGATGGTGCGATCGAGGACTTTGCCGCCGGCATAACCAAGGATCCAAAACAGGCAGCAGCCTACAAATGTCGAGGCAACGTGCTTGGGCAGAAAGGTGAGTTCAAGCAAGCCCTTGTAGATTTCAATAGAGTGATTGAGCTGGAGCCGGATCAGGCTGAAAACTACCTTTCTCGAGGTTCCATAAACGAATGCCTGGGCAACTTTTCAGGTGCCCGTCAGGACTACGACACAGCTATCTCGAAAGAGCCTGAGATGGCCGAGACATACAAACGGCGTGGTACCTTGCTTGCCCGTCATAACGAGCTGAAGCAGGCATTGCATGATTTCACTCGTGTAATCGAGCTCGACAAAGAGGTGGCGGAGGGCTATCTCGCCAGAGGTTCTGTG
>CAYTDR010001234.1:0-2423 GCA_964436185.1 uncultured Candidatus Obscuribacterales bacterium
GAATGTGCTCAACCGCTGTCTTAGCGCTTTGTTCACTATCAATTGCGACAATAACTTTCATCCCTACCTCCAAATATATTGATCATAGTTTTCCGTGGTTATTACACTTGTTTCGTCAACAGTGTCAACCAAGTTGTAATCCGCTTAACGAGTTCGAATCGATTTGTATCGGTAACGTTCTTAAAATTCATAGATCCATTGCCAATTACAGTTCCATTCGCTGCAAATCCAATCTCAGAGAGAAGTTTACTTAAATGCAAGTACTTAAACACCCACCATTGAGAGGAAGTTCTAACATTCTGGCAAGCATAGCGGATTAATCCTCTGGGAGGATACTGAAGTGCTATACCTGACGGTTAGCGATGTCTTTAAGTCTGGAATTCACAGTAATATCGTTGACAACTCGTGAGAGACCCGAAAGAAGTTCTATCGAATGGTTACTGTCTCATTCGTGACTTTTTCTTTGTCCATTACTATGGCGCTGGAGAATTCGTCGTAATGGACCAGAATATGGTCACCTTCTTTGATGTCTCCTTTTAGCATCGCAGAGGCCAGCTTAGTTTCAAGCTCCAGACGAATTTTTCGTTTCAACTCCCGCGCACCGAATTCGGGTGCATAGCCTATTCGCGCCAGGTGGTCAACGACTGTTGGATCGAAGGCGAGAATCAATCCCTGCCCGTGTGCTGCTCTTCCTACTCGCCCTAACTGCAACCTTACGATTTCCTTGATCTGCTCTTTACTCAACGAATGGAAGACGATGATGTCATCGATACGATTGAGGAACTCCGGTCTGAAACGTTGACTAAGCAAGGATAAGACATCGGATCTTAGATCCGCATAGTCACGACCTGAATTCAGGTTTTCTCGAATTACTTCAGCACCCACATTACTGGTGCAAATCACGATTGTGTTAGTGAAGTCGACCACTCTGCCTTTGCCATCAGTGAGGCGCCCATCGTCAAACAGTTGCAAAAGTACGTTGTGCACTTCAGTATGTGCCTTTTCAATCTCGTCGAACAGAATCACACTGTAAGGTCTTCGCCTCACTTTTTCGGTCAACTGTCCGCCCTCTTCGAAACCGACATATCCAGGCGGCGCTCAGATCAGGCGTGCGACTGTGTGTTTTTCGGCATACTCGCTCATATCGATGCGAACCATCGCATCCTCATCTCCAAACACGGTGGAAGCAAGTGCCTTGGCAAGCTCAGTTTTGCCGACCCCGGTCGGCCCAAGAAACATAAACGTGGCTATCGGACGTCGACCTTCTTTCAGTCCTGCTCTTGCCAGCCGTACCGCATCGCTGACCGCCTGAATGGCTTGTTCTTGACCGATGACACGCTCATGCAATCGCTCTTCCATGGCCAGCAGCCGCTCCTTCTCCTCGGTAGTCAGTTCGCTGACAGGTACACCAGTCAGCTTGGAGACGATCTCTGCTACGTGGTGCTGATCAACTTCCTGAGAGCTGGTCGCTACCTTGTTTTTCCAGTGCTCCAGCTGATATTCCAATAGCTCTTCCTTGGCCTTTCTTTCTTGCTCAAGTTCTCTACACTTCTCGAAAAGCTGGCGCGATTTAGCGTAGTCTTGTTCGCGTGTTAGCTGTTTGGCCTGGGCCTCAAGCTCCTGAATGTGTGCAGGTCGAGAGGTCATGCTGATGCGCATTCGGGCTGCTGCCTGATCAATTAGATCGATCGCTTTGTCAGGTAAGAACCTGTTGGTTATGTACCTGTCAGAAAGCTCAGCGGCTGCCACTATAGCCTCATCGGTGATAACTACCTTGTGATGTGCCTCGAAATGATCGCGTAGCCCGCGTAGTATCGAAATTGTTTGTTCGATGTTTGGCTCAGCGATGAAAACTGGCTGGAATCTTCTTTCTAGCGCGGCATCCTTCTCGATGTGTTTTTGATACTCATTGAGAGTGGTGGCACCGATTAGATGTAATTCCCCGCGAGCCAGGGCCGGCTTGAAGGTGTTGGCGATATCGAGCCCGCCTTCGCCGCCTTGTCCGGCGCCTACTATTGTATGAATCTCGTCTATGAAAATCACCATTCGGTCCGCATTGGCAACAATCTCATCAAGTACATTCTTGACCCGCTCTTCAAACTCACCCCGATACTTAGAGCCTGCCACCATCGAGTTGACATTCAGCTCCACCAGCCGCTTGCCTCGCAATACTTCCGGTACATCGCCGCTGGCAATGCGTTGCGCCAAGCCTTCCACGATGGCAGTTTTACCTACTCCCGGCTCGCCTATTAGCACCGGATTATTCTTCTTGCGCCTGGCAAGGACTTCTATCACCGTCTCAATCTCGTGTGCCCGACCTACTACAGGATCGAGCTTTCCTTTGCTGGCTAAGCTGGTCAGATCGCGGCTGAACTTGTCGACTTGTGGGGTACCGGATGGCTCATCCACACGACCTTCTTGGG
>CAYTDR010001235.1:0-2423 GCA_964436185.1 uncultured Candidatus Obscuribacterales bacterium
TATTCGCGGAAAGCGGGTTCATCCAAGCATAATTGGGAAATGTGGCAGAATGATGACATGAGGTTCCCCGCCGCCTGGTTTCACTTTATCAGCGATTTCCGGCAGTTTCCTGTCCTATAATCATCAGCCATTTAATTTGTAAGTCTAGTAGCCAGGCATCACTAATGTGATGAAGTTGCCAACGCGCTTGTTCCCAGAGTGGACTGCCGACTGGTTCAAGACACAACTGGCAACGATGCAATGCGCTTCCTCAAGAAGCGCGATGGAAAGCAGTTCTTGCAATAATCCAAGCCATTGCCGCACTGGGTGATGAGCCACGTCCCAACGACTCGATTTTTATGGGTAACGACTCTCACTTCAGGAGAGACTTGGGCGATTTCGAGATCTACCGCTTTGACGAAACAACCCGGCAGAGAGACCTTCGATGTTCGGCTTGCGTTTTACTGCGAACGGATATTGTCAAAGTAAGAGGTCAGAGCAGCCAATAGACGCTGATCTTTTCTACCGAAAAGGTCGCTCAAGGTCGGTTTGATACAAGTTTAATATCAATCGACGAGACGAGATTGGACGATGGCGCAGCGATAAATACCGTGCCGTCGGGGACGATCGTAAAACAAGGCCACCGGAGCGCCTTTACAATACCCTTACAGTGTTGCAGTCCTCAACATAATTGCTTTACGACAGGCGGGCATACTGTTGCCAACCACGGACAGTCCGTTGTCCTCTGAATCAATTAGAGATAGGAACAGCACCCTCGAGGCGATTCAGCGCCTTAGGTGTTTGCTCACCTTGATTTAAGCTGTTTACAGGGGCGAGGCATTCCTTCCCGCTGATTGGAGACTCACATGCAGAAATCAGTACGCATCAGAAGTTCTCTTCTTTTGGTATTAGCAATTCTTTTGAGCCGAGAGATTTGGTGTCGAAATGAGCCATCCCTCTTCATGGTTCCCGCTCATGCAAAGGAACGATCTGGAAAGGGAAAATCAAAAACGAAAGTCGTCTACAACTACGACCTTTTCGATAAAGGAAGAGGCAAAAAGAATGCAAGAATTCATCAGATGCATTCTGAACTGGCCCTCTTATCGGATGACACCGAGCGTGCCGTAAAACTTGGTCGGAGATCTGTCGAGCTCGATCCGAACGACATCGATGCTCGGGTGGCCCTGGGAAATGCCTTGTACGAAAAAATTCAAAAGGAAGGCGAGGACCACAGCACAGCAGACTATAACGAATGTGTGAAGACGTGGCTGATTGTTTTTCGCAACATGGTTGGAGATGAGGCTGGAATCAGCTATAAGGGAGTGAGTCTGCCGCTCATGAATAAGTTTTACGAGGACGAGGATCGTGGAGTTATAGCTAAGTCCATGCTCCAGCGGCTGTGTGGACACGCGCCAAAATGTTGGGAAACAAACAAAAAGTATTTGAGCAAGGTTCTTCGACCGGAGGCAACTGTTGCTGGTGAGATTGTGAGACCAGGAGAGGAAGACACAAAACAATGAAACTAACAAGAGTAATTTTTGTACTGGCAGTTCTTGCACTGGGACTCAAACCAGCAGACCCGGTCCGAGCCCAGGAAACAACGAAGTTTGGGCCGGAGAGTTTTCTTATTGCTTCCGGAGCGAGCACACCTTCTTTAGGATTTTCAGCAATGCTAGAGACGCCATGCAACCCACCCTTACCAAAATTGACAGACGAACAGCTCTCCAGATTGACCGGGATCAGGGATCAATACCGCATTGCCACCGCCAGCAAACATGCTGAGCAGCAAGCAATATTTCACAAGATCGGAGAAATACTGTCTCAATCTCAGATAGACAAGCAGGGTGTAAAGAACCTTCATGGCAAATTGGACTCCATTCGAGGAGAGTTGTCGCAAGCTAGACTTAACATGATGTTGGATTCTGCGGAGGTGTTCTCGCCCGAGCAGAGAAAGGAGTTTCATCGGCATATGCTCATGCAGGCTGGCCTACCCTGGCCCCCTCTCGGCGATCACGATTTTCCTTTCAATCTTCCGATACCACATGTGCCACCTATGTTTGGACTCGGTAATTGCGGACCAGGATTCGGAATGGGGTTTGGACTGATACCTCCGCCGATGCCTGGCATGGGCAGACAAAAGTTCCATCGTCCTGCTCCTCAGTCAGGAACTCCCTGATGCTTGCCAGAAACGCGCGCTGAAGCTCCTAATTACACGAGACTACATGCTTCTGCCTGCCAACCAATTGAGCCCGACAAAAGGAGTGCGCTTCTGATTTTGATCATTTGCCGACTTCTTCGGTCATTAATGAGAATCGAGTTATGGTAGAACCATTAGCAACCAGATTCGGTATCTTCAAGTAGCCAACATGCTGCTTAGCATCTCTATTACATTTTAGTCAGGCCTTCTGTGCAGAGGAGTTTGACCTTTCATTTGTGACACCCTG
>CAYTDR010001236.1:0-2419 GCA_964436185.1 uncultured Candidatus Obscuribacterales bacterium
AAATCTGAAGGAGGATGAGCTTCGGGTCTAAAGACAACTCGATTATTGTCGAGCGCGCCTCTGACAAAACTGCTGGTACTGCCAGCAATGGCCAGGCTTCCGTTCTCACCAGGCGGCAAGTTTCGGATTGCCTGCATGAGCACTTCTCCACTCGCTGCCGGCTGAGTAAGTAGATTATTGAACATGACAAAGTCGCGAGCCGCCTGACTCTGCGCTTGCCCCGCGGTCTCAGTCATTCTCCTGGCTGCATCGATTCGAGCAAGATGCAAGAACGTGCGAAGAAAGTGCGCGTCAGCATCAGTCCCTGCAAGAGGTGCGACCGAGCGCAAAATTTCAGTGAGAATGATTTGCCTGCTTCGAGGATTTTCATTTCTAAGGAAACAATCAGTGGCGGTATCACACCAGTGAATGTTTCTTGCTGTTGCTGGCACACCTACCAACGCATTTATGTTGCCACCGAACCCGAACCTATCGCCAGCCGGGCCGATTCCAAGACTTCGAAGATCGCCAATCCAGCCGTCCTGACCCATTCCAGAAACAGGCTGGCCAACCGAGGGAAGCATCGGTCCATCCGCGGGCACCACAGGCGCAACCACATTATCTCCAGAACCATGCCGACCTTCTGGTCCGTTTCCTTGTCGTCCATTTCCTTGTCGCTCATTTACTTCCCCTTGGTTCTGACCCAAGGCAAGAGCCAGACCAGCTCCATATAAACCGAACAATTGCGGAGCAGATCGGGGTGAGCCGACACGACCCTGAAAGTTACTGTCGACACTGTCTGACTCGTCGCCAGGGTCAGCAGGATTTGGCGCGTCAAGCCTGTTCCTATCATCAATGGCGTCTGAATCTCCTGGTAATTCTTCAGCAGCTCCTATGCCATTACCATCAGTTCGGGTTCGTGTCTGCTGACCATGAAGGTTACTATCGACACTGTCCGGCTCGTAGCCAGGCTCATCTGCCGGATTTGGCGCGTCAAGGCTAGCGTTATAATCATTGGCATTTGCATAGCCTGGTAATTCTTCAGCACCGGCATTTGAATCTTCTGGTGATTCTTCAGCAGCTCCTCTGCCATTGCCAGCAGTGAGTTCCGGTGATCCGGAGTGCTGAGCAGAAGAATCATCTCCACCTGTGTACAGCTCAACAGAAGGCAAAAACCGAATCGAAGGAGATGCGCAATTCTCAGATTGTCTCGCTCCCGCTGCGACGTTGCTTTGATCGGAAAACACTTCATCGAATAGAGTGTCACCGGATTGACCGATAGCTGATGCTATTTTATCGGATAGCACTACATCATACATTTCTTCGGTGTTCATGGTTTTACCCCTCCAAATTGTCGCCGTCAGCCAGCATATCTACGGTATGGAACCTGCCTAGCCAGCGCCGTTTTCGACGCTTTCAGGACTTCAGCGCGGTGCTTCACCCCAGCGCACCGCAGCAAGTTAATGTTCTAGTCTTGTTTGGTCGCCAGATCTGAGCGACGTGATTGCCCAGACTCACTCGTGCTGTGTTTCAAGCCGATCGAATCTAGAGAGACTGTCTGCACTCTCTCGGAATCTGCGAATCTGCCCAAGGTCCGTTCGATTCCCGAAGATTGGCAGTAAAATGGATTGAACGTCTGTTTGTTTTCCAGAAAAGGTCAGCATCTTACTTGCGATATTGTCAGTGCAATCATTACACACTAACTTGACGGTTGATTGACGGCGTTGCGATCGCAAATCGGACACGCGTCGAGTCTCTCCAATAGCGTAGGCCCACGCCTACTAGGTCCGCTAGGCGGGGCGTGCGACGACGACCAGGGGGGCACTTTAGTCAATACCAAATTCGGTGCAGCCAAAAATATGACACTTAGGACATAGGGTTTCATTAAATCCTATGTCCTATACATCATAAAGTGACCCATCTCCGGCGCTCCGCTAGTCAGAACTCGGATGACTGGCGCCATCCAACCTCCGTTCAGTTAAGATCGACAAGTTCAGTCATTAATCTCGCGTTCCGCTATGTGATGATTTCGACGCGGAATCCAAAGGCCAGACAGGCGTTCTCATTGAAAGGGCCCAAGAAAGTCACAAATCTGTGCTTTTATTTACTCTGAGACCGGAGTCGTCCACAGGCGCGGTCGCGATGTCTGAGCGATTTGGTCCGATTACAAACTCATATATAGAAATCATATAGAGAGATTAAATGAGCTTTACATTCACTTGGCAACTGCATACAATATGGTCGGCAGCTTAGTATGCCATTCCGGGACAGGGTCCCGAGTTCATTTAAGACCGTCCGCCCGACAGTCTCTCCTTTACTAGATAGCCAATCACTCAGAAGCCGCGAGGACTATACAGTATGTTCGAATCGATTGGACGAGGTTTTCGACTCATCTGGGCCAGTATTAAGATGGGTATGCACGACAAGAGGCTTCTACTTC
>CAYTDR010001237.1:0-2419 GCA_964436185.1 uncultured Candidatus Obscuribacterales bacterium
AAGCGCGATTAGTGACAGAATTCCGGAGATGGAAGCAAAAGCATATCTGGAGCAACTTCTCCGGTTCGACAGCGATACGGCTGGTGGCATCATGTCCACAGACTATCTGTCACTTTATGCCAGAATGACCGTCGGCGATGCGCTGGTTGAGCTGCGGGCCATGTATATCGACCTGGAAGAGGACATCTACGACATATATGTAGTAGACGAAGAAAACCGGCTAGTCGGAAGAGTAACGGTCAAGGAGCTTTTGACCGTCGATACTGCAAGCTCGGTTGAGAGCGTGATGGAAGAGGACATAGC
Source organism: uncultured Candidatus Obscuribacterales bacterium (assembly GCA_964436185.1). GTDB lineage: Bacteria > Cyanobacteriota > Vampirovibrionia > Obscuribacterales > Obscuribacteraceae > CAYTDR01. The sequence goes on from CAYTDR010001237.1 coordinate 304, forward strand.
TCAAGTTCTCACCTCCGCAGATCAAGAAGAAGCAGCTGAAATAGTCGAGCACTACGATTTGCTTACTCTGCCGGTTACAGATGCGGACGGAAAGTTGGCTGGTATCATTACCGCCGACGACGTCATTGACGTTCTGCTCGAGGAAGCGACAGAAGACATTTATCAGTCTTCTGGTATCGCACCACCGGCCGATGATGCCGCTGAGACTCTCGGATATAGCGTACGGAAAGCCTTTTCGGCTCGTGTCCCCTGGCTGTTTATCACGCTCATGATCGAGGCAGGATCAGTGGCAGTGATAACTCACTTCGATACCATAATTCAACAAACCGTAGCCGCCGCATCGTTCATGCCTCTTCTGTCGGGCGTCACCGGCAGCGTGGCAACACAAAGCACATGTATCGTTATCCGCGGTACCAGCTCGCGCACCAATTTGAGCATGAAACTTATCTTGCGCAACATCTGGCATGAGTTGAAAGTTGGTCTTCTTCTTGGCGTTTGTTGCGGACTCTTCGCGTTTGTCGTCAGCCTTTCCATACACCAGTCCCGAGCCCAGTTGGGCTTGATCGTATCTTTGTCGCTAATCATCACGATGACAGTAGGTGTGATTACAGGCACCATCATGCCGATGCTCTTTCAGAAGCTGGGATTCGATCCGGCTCATGCTTCCGGACCGTTCATCACCAGTATTCTTGATGTGTCGACGATGACCATTTATTTGTCCATCGTCCATTTATTCCTGAAACATATTGTCTGACGAACCAATGTGTGCTGACAAAACAGCGAGTATTTGTAAGGAACCAAAGGAGCAACAAAATCGCATGAAGATTTGAGAAGAAACCAGAATTCATCACCTGCAGCGACGATAAGCGCGAGCGCAATTTAGAGTAGTTTACGGCGACAAGGCAAGGAGCAGCTTCCGATGACTAGCACCATCCCCGATATCAATCAGAAATTGAGAGAGCGCAGAACGCAGGCCGGAAAGGTCGACGATGCCCTGGTCGGACGCAGGCATGAGCGCGGTGCACTGATGGCCAGAGAACGCATCGAGAAGCTGCTCGATCCGGGGAGCTTCCTTGAAATCGATCGTTATGCTCTTCACGAATGCCGGCAGTTCGGAATGGAAGACAAAAAGTCTTTTGGAGATGGCGTGATCACTGGACAAGGATTGATCGACAATCGGCCGGTTTATCTGTTCGCCCATGATGCAACCTTCGTCGGTGGCGCTCTTGGTGTGGTGTTTGCCAGAAAGGTTTGCAAAATCATGGATCTGGCTGCCCAAGCCGGTTGTCCTGTAATCGGACTGAACGAAAGTGGCGGAGCAAGAATTCAAGAAGGGGTAAAAAGTCTGGCCGGATACGCCGACATTTTTTATCGGAACGTAAAATGCTCTGGTGTCATTCCACAGATTTCAGTCATCTTCGGTGCCTGCGCCGGCGGTGCTGTTTACTCTCCTGCCGTCACCGATTTCACTATCATGGTGCAAGACGCCAGCTATATGTTCGTAACAGGTCCCGAGATCGTCAAGACCGTTACGGGTGAAGAGGTTTCACTGGAGGATTTGGGTGGAGCGTATGTCCACAACACCCGTTCCGGCGTGGCGCAACTTCTCGCCAGCGACGAAGATGATGCTATTTCGCTTGCCCGCGAGCTTCTCTCCTACCTTCCGCTCAACAACCTGGAAACTCCGCCGGAATTGCATCTGGAAGATGAAGATTCAGTGCCGCCGACAAGCGCTTGTCTCGATACTCTTGTTCCTGCCGATCCTATGAAACCTTATGACATGCTCGATGTCATTGAAGGCATTTTTGACCGCGGCGAGTTCTTCGAGATTGCCCCGCTATTCGCCAAAAATTTGATTACTGGCTTCGCTCGTCTCGGTGGCAGCGTTGTCGGAATTGTCGGTAATCAACCGAAAGAGTTGGCTGGCTGCCTGGATATCAACGCTTCCGTAAAGGGTGCGCGATTTGTTCGATTCTGCGACGCTTTCAACATTCCCGTGATTACTTTTGTCGATGTGCCCGGATATCTTCCTGGTACTTCTCAAGAGTTCGGAGGCATAATCAGACATGGTGCAAAACTGCTTTACGCATACTGCGAGGCATCGGTGCCCAAGCTT
>CAYTDR010001238.1:0-2418 GCA_964436185.1 uncultured Candidatus Obscuribacterales bacterium
CATTCCGTATATAGAGTGAAAAGTGATATGGACGGTGTTTATGTGAGAAATGGGCACCAGGCATTATTGCGGGGCTTGATACTGATTTGCCAATTAAAACCGCGCGATAGCTGCGCTAGCTAATCTGGTAACAGTTAATCTTCTTCCTCTAAGAGGATTTGCATGCTTAAACGCTGTGCCCGTTTGCTTTGCAGCGAAGATCTAAGGTAACTCGCAGCCATTAAAGATCCCTTGTCATCGATCACAACCTCAGACTATGGTCACGATCGTTCCTCGAAACTCACCTCCCCTGTCTGGTCCCAACTTTAAATCGGAAATCCGAAAAGAAAACCGAAAAACGTCTCTGTTGGTCGCCCAATCTGTGGCAGGCGGTGAGTGTCGGAAGTAGTTTTGTTCGCAATAAAACACAACCTCGAAAACAGGAAAGCAAACATGAACAGCCTCAAAACGTTCGCTCTGGCTGCCGTGCTCGGTCTGGGCTCGCTCTTCGTCTCCGCCCCGCAGGCGCAGGCGCAGGTGATCGTCGGTGGCGGCGGCGTGCGCATCGGCGGCGGTGGCGGTGGGTTCTCCATCACCATCGGCAACCCCTACGGATACGGGTATCGCCCGTACACGCCGTACTACAACCCGTACGCCAATCCGTATTACAACCGCCCGTACAACCCGTACTACAACACGCCCTACAACAACCCGTACCGGCCGTACGCCCCGGTGGTGCCGAACCGCTACCACCCGCCGTACCCGCACTACCACTACCACCGCTAAGCCTCGGCTAGCGCGTGATTGGTAGGCATTACGAGGGAGGCGAGCATCAGCTCGCCTCCCTTTGGCTTCAGTTGTCAGTCAAGAAATGCAACGCGTAGGATTCACGTGTGGTAGAGCAACAACTGTTGGTCATTGAACTCAAGGGCGGATGGCATCTTGAGGTCGATCAAGCAAACCCAGCCGAAACAGTGACAATCTGTCGCAAAGACGGCAAGTTCTTCAAGGTTCGCTTCAACCCGAAGAAATACGGTCAGCCTGTCATCGAAGAAGGAACTGACGCAGACGGATTTGCTGGAACGGTTTTCCCAATCGTCAAATGCATCGGTGGTGTCTGGCATGTTCTGGCAATCGCCAGCGAACGACCAGCCAACGACTACGAAGGCAAGTTGCTGGAAGGCGCTCGCTCGAGTGTCTCCAACGACAAACCCAATTTGACGGCATCGGGACATGAGTTCCAATACCTGCCAGGATTCGGATACTCGAACTCAGCTCGCATCTCCGGCAAGATTCGCAAAGCCGTGGTCGATGTGACTGACCTCGAGTTCACTCCTCCTGCTGGTGCGGAGTTCATCACGTTCAGCAAGTTCTTTGCGGAATCGACGGACATGATGACGCAAGCGGTAATCGGCCAGTTCCTGGTCCAAGCAGTCTGACCCGCCTGAGCCGCCAACAACAAGATGATGCGCGACACAATTGGGTGCTCGCGCCGCCGCCCGTGGCATTTTTGCCTGGCGCGGCTTCTACGATACGTTATAGTCTTACAAAAATCAAGAAAAGAACTCAGCATGCTGGTGACGAGCATGCTGAGATACGGGGGATATGGAGGCGCCGGGAATCGAACCCGGGTCCGCCAACAGTTTTCTGCAGACGTCTACGTGTGTTTCATGTCATTTAGTTTCGCAACCGGCAATCCCGACAGGCAGGGCTTGTCCGGCGCTAACCAGAAGTGTTTTTAACCGACACCGCCTCCGGTGCCAAGTGTCGGCGATCCTGAATTGGTGACCGAGGGTGAGAAAGCTCTCAGGCGAAGCTTCCGCTCTCGGGGCAGCCTTAGTTAGGCCGCCAGGGCATAGTGCGGTTTGGCAACTATTGTTTTAGTCGGCTTTTTTCGTGGCCATCCGACCAACCACGACACGCAGCCTACAGTCTACTGAGGACGTCGAAACCTTTTCGCCCCCGTGTGTTGCAGGGCGACCATGTCGCCCGTAATCATTGACCGCTTTGACGCTTATCCCGAACCTGCTGCCTCGTCACTCCGGCAGCTTGAACTCGGTGGCGTTGAGGTGTGCCGCAAGCGCCTTCAACTCATCGACGCCGGCTCGGTGGTTGCCCACGAGGAACGGCATAACCAGCTCATCACCAAAGAACAGCGCCGGGTCTGTGAATTCTCTCTTGTTACCCGCCTCATCGAACTCGACAGTCGTATGTTCTCCTACGGTCCACATTGGTCCCCCCTCGAATGATGAGTATGAATCCCGCGCAGAGTTGGAAGTCGACATCCTGGTCGATGTCCAACCCTGTGCGGCAGTGGAGGCGCCGGGAATCGAACCCGGGTCCGCCAACAGCTTTCCGCAAACGTCTACGTGTGTTTCATGTCTATTTAGTTTCGCAACCGGCAATCCCGACAGGCAGGGCTTGTCCGGCGCTAACCAG
>CAYTDR010001239.1:0-250 GCA_964436185.1 uncultured Candidatus Obscuribacterales bacterium
CAGCTTTTGTACATTCTCCAGTGCGGGATTAGGAGATATAGTCCCCGTAAGCCGCGTGGCACGCACGATGACGTGGTTGGAGGCGGTTATGGGGCAGTTTTACCTGGCAATCCTGGTGGCACGCTTGATTAGCCTGCACACCGCGAAGGCTGGTCAGGACAAAATCGAGGAATTGGTTTAGCTAATCACTGAGGCTAATCGCAGGCACGTCCATGCTTCTTGAAGTAGTCCTGGTGGTACTCTTCAGCTT
>CAYTDR010001239.1:260-2418 GCA_964436185.1 uncultured Candidatus Obscuribacterales bacterium
CGGCTCAATTCTTGTAACTATCTCAGAGCCGAAAGTTTTTTTCTTTGCCAGTTCTTCTTTGATAGCTTCAGCCGTTTTGTGCTGATTCTCGTCGAAGTAAAAGATGGCAGACCGGTATTGCGGACCGACATCCGGTCCCTGGCGGTCTTTCGTAGTGGGATTGTGGATCGAGAAGAATTTGCGCACTAGTTGCTCATACGAAACTTGCGAGGGATCGAACTCGATGAGAACCGCCTCTGCATGACCGGTCTTGTGACCACAGACTTGCTCGTATGACGGGCTGGCAACTTTGCCGCCGCAATAGCCTACTTCGGTGTGCACAACGCCTTTTTCCTTATTATATAGAAACTGCGGTTTCCAAAAACAACCAGAAGCGAATACGGCCTTCTGCGTGGCGTGTTTCGCGGGCTCTGCAAGCGCGGCACCATCAGACTGGAACGCGGAAAGAAGAAACAACACTGCGAGCCTTGAAACCAATCCCATTCTGGTCATTCGGATTCCCTCTTTAACCTAACATCCTGATTCTAACGTGAATAGCTATTGCTAGCCAACGTCGTACCACCAGCTCCTGATCGATGAAAATACAAACAACATCGCATGGTTATCGTTCCAAATCTTGCGAAAGACCCTCAGTCCATAGGTACTTTTTGAGATCGATCGTTTCTTCGTCACCGAATATGATACCTTCATCCTCGAGCAGTTGTCGTTGTAGACCGGGAGGAACCTCGCTTACTTTCCATGTGCTGATGCCGCCTCTGGAGTTGACGACGCGGTGCCAGGGTACATTTTGAGAGTTGTATTCGCGCTCGTCGTTGCCTGGCACGGGGGGAAGTGCTTTCAATGCCCAACCGACTCCTTGAGCGCTCAGTCGGCTGTCCATGATGTTGGAAATCACACCATAGGTGAGAACCCGGCCATGCGGAATAAGCCGGACAATCTTATAGACTCGAATAAACGTTCCGGTCGCGCCGGCTTTCCCTTTGACTTTAGTTTGAACATTTTTTCTCATCTCTGCTTTTTTGTTACCGGTGTGCGGAGAACTGCTTAGATGGTGCGCGTCAATTTATCTGCTAAGCGCGAATGATCTATGGCTATTTTAAACAGGTTACTGGCCATCGAGAGATGAGCGTAATCGAAATTCTGACAGAAATATAAGAGCTCCTCCAGTCCGTCGACCGCCTGCGCAATCGAATGCCTCATCCATTGCACGGACGGCTGGAGCGACAGGGGCGCAGGATTTTCGGTCAACGTGTTGGATGCTCGGCGCAGGGTTGATTCAAGCTCGGCAACGTATTGGCTGAACTCGTCAATCAACTGGTCATCGAAGATATCTTGCTCGAGCACCTCCAGGCGCTTTCCGTATTGATTTATCACCTTTACGACGGAGCGGCGCATGGGATGAAAAATCTTCTTCAGAAACGTCTCTTTGGCAATCTCGTCTTCAGCCGATTTTTTCGCCTGCGTTGCCGCATATTTGGTAAATGAAGCGGCAGCAGCGCGCGCCCGGCTAGTCTGGTCGTAATTCTCTCGTTTCTTCTTATTAATGAGGATGGCGTAAGCCTCATTAATTAACTGCATCCGTTTTTTTGTTTCGTCCCGCTGATTGTCGGTCTGCCTGGCATAGTCAACATCCGGGTGGCACTTTTTCACAAGGTCCCGATATGCCTTTTTAATTGCCGACGCCGGTACCCCGGGCGATATCCCGAGCACCTCGTAGGGGTCGCGTATTGGCTTTGACATCTGTCGGAATGTACCCTCGGAAAACAAGAAGCAATAATCTGAATGTACAACGAAGAGGGGAAATAGATGCTCAAACTCGAAAAGACATACTTTACTATTTAATGCCCGCCGGACAAATTCATTTCACGTAAATCCTTCGTTCTTAAAACCTACAGAACCAACGACGGTCTATAATGTCGTCGTATGTTCTGCCCCCACTGTCGAAATCGAGATAGCAGAGTCCTTGAGTCGCGCTTGACCAGCGAGAACGGTGTCCGTCGCCGCCGAGAATGCGAAGCCTGCGGAAAGCGTTTCACCACCTACGAGAGAGTTGAGGTCATGCAGGTTCTTGTCGTTAAGACCTCAGGGGCCAGAGAACCTTATTCACGCGAGAAACTGCAGACCGGATTGACGAGCGCTTGCGCGAAAACCGCAGTAA
>CAYTDR010001240.1:0-2416 GCA_964436185.1 uncultured Candidatus Obscuribacterales bacterium
ACCTGCTGGCGTAGCTTTTTGTCCAGACCGTAAGAAGTCATAACCTTGTCCAAAACTTTAGAGATGCTGGACATGTCTGAACGCTTTCGCGGTTTGAACCCAGGCGACTTCCGCTCGCTGCTTTGGGGCGGCGAGGAAGCATTGCCGGATCTGCGCGGGAAGCGCTGGGGGTTCTTTTCTGGCATCAGCGTATCGATTATGTATGTAGGAGTAATCTGATTATAGAGTGCAACGTGGCGGTCAGATGGGAAGAAAATTATCCTCATAATCATAATAATCATAACTTCTCGCCTCACTTGGAAAGTTTGACGTGGGTTATAATCAGCCTCTATTGCTGCTTTTGCTTATAGTTTCATCCAGCTGCTTCCAATTCAATGGGGGGGAAAGAGGTTGTCTTCAGTGCTTGCAAACACAACGATCGAGGAACTTCGCCGTCGCTTCAAACCTGATTCGGCGAGGAATCTGTGCGCTACCTATTTGATCAACATTCGAGGCGAAGGCGGCGGTGCTTGGCTCATCAAAATCAACGAAGGCAATTGCGAGTTCCTACCGCAAGAACAACCTGATGGAGTCGAGGCGGACTGCTACATCTCGGTCAACTCGGAAGATCTGGCGTTAATCATGGCTGGTCAAATGTCGGCTATGACAGCGGCTATGTCGGGCATTCTCGCCATCGAGGGCGAGCTTGGTCTGGCGATGCAACTCGTGCCAATATTTTTTGAAGGACAGGCACCATTTATCTAAAAACGAGGAATAACCTCAATATAGTTTTTAGCTGCTCTTCCTCTGGGTAGGGTGCCGGATCATGAAAACAAATTTCACGAAGTGGTTGGCGGAGAAGATGGGCGATGCCAATCTTTCGCAAGATGAGATCCAGGAGTTCGTAGACTGGATGGCTAAACGTGAGGCGCACGACAAGAAGAAAGACGCCAAAGAGACGAAAGCAGATATCTCCCTTCACGATGTGGGAGAGTTGTTCGTTTGGCTCAAAGGCAGATTGCATAGCAGCAATGTCGACAAACGCAATCAACATGAGCTTCTCGATTGGCTGGTGAAAAAACTGAAATCGGAAGGCGGCAACCTCGACGAGCGTGACTTATCCAACCTGAAGAAAGATCTGTTGGATGACCGCTAGCAATGAGAGCCGCTATTTCAAGCTAGGTTTGCTCGGTCATCCGGTGAAACATTCGTTGTCGCCAGAACTGCATGAGGCAGCTTTGCGCCACCATGATCTTGCCGGTGAGTACAATCTCTTTGATGTAGAACCGCATCAGTTGAAGACATTTTTCGAGAGCGCTAAGGAGAACGGTATGCATGGGGTGAATGTCACCATTCCTCATAAAGAGGCCGTACTTCCATTTCTCGATTCATTGTCGCGCGAAGCATCGAGAGTGGGAGCTGTAAACACGATAGTCTTCGATGCCGATGGTGCCATCGGATATAACACTGATGTGTTCGGATTCAAGAATGGATTGGAACGAGCAATCAGATGGACGTATTCGTCACTGGATCAATATAGAAACGGCTCTGCTCTCGTGCTTGGCTGTGGTGGAGCCGCTCGAGCCGTCATCGTCGGTTTGATCGATCTGGGATTTGAAAAAATTGTGGTGCATGGTCGAAATCCTGATCGAGTGCGAAGCTTCATTCATTCGATGCAACAGGTTATCGACGCAAGTGAGAAGAAGACTCTTGTTGAGCCAGCCTCGGGTGAACTGTGTGGCACCGACACCAGTTTGCTGGTCAATGCCACTCCGATTGGTCAACGCGAGGATGCGCTACCGGAGTGGGTTCTAACGCTGATTAAGAAATTGCCGCATTCGTGTTTCGTCTACGATCTGGTTTATGCAAATGATCGCAAACAAACACCGATTGTCGATCTGGCGCTCAAGCGGAAAATGATGGCAGGCAGCGGTGCTGGAATGTTGATTTCACAGGCGACTATGGCGTTCGAGCTTTGGACCGGTCTGCCTGTTCCATTTGAAATCATGGCGAGTTCTCTGAATTGTGAACCGCGTCGGACGTGAAGTATTTTCCGTCTTGAATCTGAAAGGCATTGTCCTGTTGTAGCAAACAACCTGCAACAGCTTGCAACAACAGTAAGGGCGATGCATATATGGCATCGCCCTTTCAATGTTCTACACGGAAATTGAATTCCGTTATTTGTACTTAGCCGTTTGAACGGTCGCTACTCGCATTCGTTTTACTCCAAGGGCAGCGCAAGCCGTCATGATGTTCACGACGTCTTTCTGTTTGCAATCGCCGTCAGCGTTGACGGTAACAGGCACATCCTGCACACCCATCTTTGCTATCGCCTCTTGCAGTTTCGCTTGCACACCTTCAGCAGAATTATCCGGAATTGTCTTACCATTAATTGCTACCTGACCCTTGGTATCGACATCGATCATCAAGGTCTTGG
>CAYTDR010001241.1:0-2414 GCA_964436185.1 uncultured Candidatus Obscuribacterales bacterium
TTTACATCTATCCCGATTTGAGCTGCCCATCGAACAATTCGCTCAGGCGGCCAGTCGCCGTAGTCTTGATGATGCTTGGGACGGTGCTCCTTAACGGTTGAACGGCTGCCTTGAAAAATATGCCGGGCATGGCTTGCAATTCGTTTTCCCCTCAGAAATATTTCGACGGTGTTAATGGTGGCGCGAACTTCCACCTGCCGTCCTCTGTATTGAAATGGCACGCTGTACCAGCTTCCGTCGTATTCGATGTGGTAGTCCGCAATATGCACGGATGCCTTTTTGATGTGCATGTATTCGTATCGTTCTTTAGGAAGCGGCTTGAGGGCTGGCTTATCGATTTGCTCGTACCGACTTTGCCGACAGCCAGGCAATTTCTTAAATGGACGATTGTTCAATTTGAGAAGAAGCTCTTCCACAGCGGCATTGGCTTCGGGTAAACTGAAGAACTTTCGGTTCCGCAAAACAGCGAGGATCCAGCGTGTTGTTACACCGACAGCCGACTCAACAACTGCCTTATCTTTGGGACGACGGACGCGCGCTGGAATCACACCAACACCAAAGTGATTTGCCATCTGCGCGAAACTTGGATTGACATCCGGCTCGTATCGACAAGCCTTCGTAATCACAGGCTTCGGATTGTCTGGAACGATTGTTTCTACGCAACCGCCGAAGAAGCTGAAAGCAAGCGCGTGTCCATTGCACCATGACTCGGAATCTTCACGCCAAAAAAGTCTGGCGTATGTGTATCCGCTCGCACCAAGTGCACAGACGAACAAATGAGCGGCAGTGGAGTTACCGGTTGCTTCGCTAAAAATCGGCAATGTTCCACCAGCAAAATCGGAGAATGCCTTTTCGCCAGCTTTGTGATCCTGCCTCATGACGAGATCAATTGTCTTTCGCCACTGACGGTAACTGTCGCAAAATTGCGTAAGCTGGTAGCCATCAGGGTGATCTTCTTTGTACTCTTGCCAGAGTAGCTGCAACGTTACTCCCTTTTTCTTTAGCTCCTGATGAATGTAATTGCAGTCTGGTTGTGGTTTTTTCTTTTCAGCTGGTGGTGCGTACAAGTGCTGTTCAAGCAGATCGTCGTCATCAAGCTCTATCGGCAGAGGCCAGGTAAGGCCTGCTGCGTGTGCCCGCTTTAAGTACTCACCGACTGTGCTGCGAGCACAATTCAGAGCCCGACTGACTTTCTTCTGACTGTAACCACAGGCATGGTGCAGCCTCAAAATTTCGCGTATCATTCTCATGGTTAACCTCTCGTTTGGCATCGACACTTTGCTTTCTAGTTGCGGATACAACAAGAACGAGTGTCGGTGCTGGTTAACCGGCGTCAAATGCGCTGCTGTCTATTCGGAATGCTTCAAAAATACATCCACTGAATTTCGAGTAGAGTGCCGTGACTACTCCAAACATATTGCTATCAAAAAACTTTTCTTGGCAACGGTGCCGAGCGGACCGATTTAGGGTGCCGGGTTCGTTCGATTTAGGGTGCCGATTTCAACCGCAAAACTCAGGGAGTCCTGCGACGTGAATGTGTATCAACTAAGGGCGAGGGTTTACCCTTGGAAGCAGCATCTATCCGGCGACCTGGATTCCATGCAGACTACTTTGACTGCGATCTATTAGCACGTGGTGACACTAGATCTAATACCACCACTCAAATTAAGTGCTATGAATTCTGTCCTGGATCTAACGGTGCTGCGACGTACTTGCTTCTGTAGTGAGGTTGTACCGAGGTTGCTGAAAGTTGATTTCTTCACTTCCCTCCTCTGGGCTATTTCTGGGCTAGACCAGAAAATCCTACCCCTAAAAAAACTCCGCCTTTCGGCGGAGATTTAGATGGTGGGCGAGAGAGGACTTGAACCTCCACACATTGCTGTACTAGATCCTAAGTCTAGCGCGTCTGCCATTCCGCCACTCGCCCTCTTGACCAGAAACTGGTTATGTTCTGGTGGAATGCTATGGATAATAGCATAACCTCCTGTGCTGTGCCTCTGTTCGGAAGAACGTAGAGTGTGTTCCACTCAAGTACAATGTCGAATGTGAGAATTTTTATAAAAGCTTGTGCTGGCTCATTTGACGTCAAAATAAGCCGCAACACAGTCCGCTTGTCATTCCTTGCTGGGTATTTAAGACAGTCAGGAGTTATTCGCACAAACCGCCCCAACCCTAGTGATTGACAATATTCTCCAACTTCGGAATGCAGCTCTTGATGATCTCGAGAATCTCCGCCTCTGTAGCCTGTTTCGGCACAAACTGACAACCGATCAACCGTTCATTCATCTTGAGATAAAGCAGGCCCAGATCATTGAGGATCACAAGGTTTTCCGGATCCGACTTCAATAATGGCTCATAAAAGCCGCGGGCTTTCGCGAACTCCTCTTTTTGAAGAGCGACCTGCGCCAGTCCGT
>CAYTDR010001242.1:0-2407 GCA_964436185.1 uncultured Candidatus Obscuribacterales bacterium
ACAATGCAATGAATTCTACTGGCTTGATGAGTTGGTGTGCCCCGTAGACAGAACCATGTTGCTCACTCCGAGATTCGGAGGATACTTCTACCTCCTGAAAAGATGGGCTGAAGGCGTGAGAGAATCGCGAAAAGTAATGTGCTCCAAGTGCGGAGTAGTTAATCCGAAGACTAGGTTCGGTCGTTGCGCAAAGGACTGGGGCAATGTGCAAACGCAAGTCTTGGTGGTTGAACCCGCTGTGCCACCACTATTACATGATACGTATAGACCACTAAAGAGTCTTGGTGAACGCAAAGTTACTTTCAACTTTCTGGCAACCGACATTGAGAATGCTCGGACTGTGATGATCCAGATGATGAAACCCGATTTGTCCGTGGACGAGAAAACGTGCAGGAGATTTGTATCTGCAGCATCTAAGAGCCAAGAGATTGACCATCCGATCATCCATAAAGTCTACGAAACGGTAGAGTTCTATGATGGCAAAACGATGGTGCCGTATGTAGTGGCAGAGGCGCTGGATACCGAAAAGGCACTCTTAACAGACTGGAAGGGACGAATTAAGGAAAATGACCTGATCGCGATTATGCGGCAGGTGTTAGAGTGCCTGGAATTTGCGCATCAGAAAAGGTTGATGCACGGAAATCTCAATACGAATAACATTTACGCAACTGTTGCGAAGCAAGAATGGAGAGTCAAGATTCTTGAGTTTGGAATTGCTGAACGACTGTTGCGTAGTTTGGATTGGGACGGACCTGAACGGGAGACAGGGACAGTAAGTGTGTACGGTGAGGCTTCTGGTTTAGCGCCGGAGCTATTGAAAGGAGCACGACCGACTCCTGCAAGCGATATTTATTCGGTAGGATGCGTGCTGTATGAGATGCTGGCCGGAGTGCCACCACTAGAACGAGAGAATGAGATGCTGACGCTATTCGCGCATCTGAGTGATGAGCCCGAGCCTTTCGACCGAGGGCTGAGCGTTTCCAAAGAACTCGCTGCCGTCGTCATGAAGTGTCTTCGAAAAGCGCCGGAGGATCGCTTCACTTCAGCTCTCGAACTAAAAACGGAACTCGAAGCGCTATACCCTTAGTTTAGTTTGGTCAAAGCTGCGTCTAACTAATTTTCCGTCTCGACAATCGTTACGGGCTCCTGGTCAGTCTGGACATGGAATCCTGTCGGAACCGAGTCTAAATTGTTCGCGTGTATTGTGAAAGAAAGCGTCACAGCCGCTTGCTATTTGAAAGCAATACAAGATATCGTTTCTCCTCGTTGTCAAAGAAATGAGATAAGAGAATGAGGACCATTAAGCCGCGCAAGGGCGGTGTCTTATTTTCAGGATTCTTCCAATTTGCTGTTTTCAAACGTTTGGTGCCACATCTGACCATTGCTGCGATCTACTCAGCTCTTGTCGTTTGGCTGGCAAGGAATCACGTTTCAACAAAAGCAATCTTGGAAGCGGACAGTGCTCTCTGCCTTGGCGTAATGCTCGGTCTTCTGCTCGTTTTTAGAACCAACAGCTCCTACGATCGTTGGTGGGAAGCCAGGCGACAATGGGGTCAATTGGTCAATGATTCGCGTAATCTGTGTATCAAGTTTAGAGATTTCTGGCATCCCAATGAGCCCGAACGAGATTTTTTCGGTGGGCTAGTCATAGAGTTTGCAGCTAGTCTTAGAAGTCATTTGCGCAGAATGGATAGTGATCATCGAGCAGTCGCCGACATCACGCATGTATTGGATGATATCGCAAATGGTGACTCCCCAGGATCGACTGGAGATGGCGCAAATGCTGACACTAACAAGAGCGCTCAGTATAATAGTGACCGTGAGCCAGTAGATGTAGCCGAGGATATCTACGATTTCATCACCGAAGGTTACGCAGAAGGCAAGATCGACGGGTTTGCCTACCTGTCGCTGGACGTTCATGCACGAGCATTCATGGATATTCTGGGCGCCTGCGAGAGGATTGCCCTCTCACCGATCACAATCGCACACAAGAGCCTCATTTTGCATATCATCGTGCTGTATGTAGGAACTCTACCATGGTGTTTGGCTAACTCCCTCGGTTATGGTGCAGTGCTATTCACCGTAATTGGTGCCTATGTAGTCCTCGGACTGGAGTCGATTGCTGAAGGGAAGGAGCAACCGTTCGGAACAAAGATCGAGGATCTACCCCTTGAGAAAATCTGTGCCACGATTGATAAATCGGTCCACGGGATTCTAGACACTATGCCGGAATCAGCGCTCAAAGCACTGCAGCAAAAAGAAGCCGTTTCTGATTGATTGCTTGTGCCCGTAGATGAGGCCATTGGAACACCCGACTTTGTCTATGGATAGATCAAGATCTGTAGCTTGAAACTTGACTGTCGTTTCTTAACGGTTCAATCAGAACATTGCTCAGAACCAGTTGAAC
>CAYTDR010001243.1:0-2406 GCA_964436185.1 uncultured Candidatus Obscuribacterales bacterium
TTTGATGTGACAGAGTTGGGGACGGCCCGTCTGCGCTTTGCCGAAAATTGGTTTGTCAGGTCACTTTGCTGCACTCGTGATTATTGTTTGGAACGCGATGCGTAGTTTGGGATCATTCACCTTCAAGATAGGACTGCAATGCGATTGTTGTAGACCGATCGATTCTGCCTTCATATGCAAGAAGGCGAGCGCACCAGGCAATATCGCCACTGTGTTGCTGGTGATGAACTTCCATTGGTTATGGCCGTGTCGGTGAGTGATCGCGTAACTCGCGCGCTGACGGAATGACTTCTCCTCTCCAGGTTTCATGAGCAAATAATGCTTTTGCTTCGATACCATATATAGTGCCCATCTCCTCCGCAGCGTGGCTGGAGACCGGATTCTTAGTCAATTCTTAATGTGCTGTTTGGACGAATCTGGGAATATAAATTGAGTCTCTGTCTGGTCGGGTGTCTGGGAGGTTAGCTGATGAATAGACGAATTATCTGTGCAATATCCAGCGTCGCATCTGTTGTGACCTCGCTTGCGATGCCACTTTCAGCTTTGTCCGCTGATGAGATGATTGTGCGTCGACTGTCATGTAAGAATGGAGCTAAGGCTACGTTCCTTGAGAACTTCCAGAAACCCGAGAAGAAAGGTTTTGGCGAATCTGATCAGATTATTCATGCCGCGATACCGAATGACTCTGACGTCGCACGGGAGGCTGGATTCGTTGCCAGAGTGAAGAAACAGACCAGACCGGGTGGAAATTTTGGTGGTCTCACTGTCAACTTTCTCTTCAAAGGGCCTAAGGAAGTAGCCAGATTTGTGGAGGTGAAGGCGTTCTTTCGTCTAAACAGAGCCTCCCATTTTGGTCCTGCAGGTACCATTGTTGAGAGAACAGAGAACCTTGCATTCCATATTCAATCCGTAATCACACCAGGGGAATGGAACGAAGCCTATATAACCGCACGAAACTTTGGAGTACTCGATTTCTTTCCCGATGTGTTGAAGGTTGCCGTGTACTTGAAGGCGAAGAATGAGGCTCCGAGGGACATCTATTTTGGCGACCTGGTCATCCATGGTTTTGGCCCACTCAGAGCAACTACGTTGAAAATGGAAGAGGCTGGTTGCAACGCACTTGACCCTCCGAAAGATGGAGACGATCCGGATAAAGATTAGAACGATAAATCGCTTTTTTCGCCGAATTTGAGTGAACTGAATAAAGCGCATGCCCGATCGATCTCGATTATCTGAGAATTCAAAAAAACACGTTTTGAGTTATACCCACTGATTATTTCGAGTGGCAGTCCTGAGCACCCATCTGTGATTTGCCGAATGTTGGTCTATCAGGTCACTTTGCGATTTCAATTAAATCCGCACGGGCCTGGTACTGCAATGCTTCTTTCGCGCGGTTCAACCTCGAACAGGTCTGGGCGCATTTGAGTAGGTAGCGTTTTTCGTCCTGTGCGCTGACCTTTGAATTACTATCTGATATCGCGACGCAGCGCTTGTAAAACACCTCCGCCTCTTCAAATTCCTTTTCCCGTATACTTATGTCGCCCAGTTTTTCCAGCACCCTAGCCACACGTGCGTGATCTGAGCCAAGCAGTTTTACTTGATTTGTCAATACATCCCGAGCTTTCTGAAGTTTGCCCTGAGCCTCGTAAAGGCGAGCAAGTTGTTGCGCAATTTCGGTAGTTCGATCTCCTTTTGCTAACAAGATTGAAAAGCTCCGGCGGTATTGTTGTTCTGCTTGTTTGTATCGGCCTAATAGCTCATTATTGTATCCTTGAACCTTCAGCGCTTCTGCGAGATAGTCTTTCTCTTCCAGTTTTTCTCGTATTGCCACCGCGCGCGTGAGCAAAGGCTCTGCTGCGTGGTATCGTCCTTGAAACTGGTAGATAGTCACCCGGCTGAGCATCAGGTACGAATTCAGCCAATCATCTTGCAAATTCTTGGCGAGCTTTTCTGCACGATCAATTAATTCTTCGGCTTGCCTATAGTCTTTCCGCATCTTGCAGCATGTGGACAGCCTCTCGAGGCAGACGGCCGCATCTTGGTTCATTCCTTGATTCTGCCAAATCTGCGAGGCTCTCCTATAGAACGGCTCAGCTTCTCTATATTTGTCTAATTCTTTCAAGCAATCTCCCAAGTTGTACAGACAGCGTGCAACCTTGGGGTGATACTGTCCATATGATTGTTCGTTTACGCTCAACAATCGTCTGTAGACCTTTTCAGCTTGTCCAAACTTACTTACTGTCCGTAGTGTGCCACCAAGTTCATCAAGGGTTGTCTCCAGATATTTCCGATCCAAATGCCGATCATCGACAATTCTTAGAGCATTTTCGAGACGGACTTGAGTCATTGCATAATTGCCTGTAGCGTAGGAGCCTTTGGCGCCATCGATGTATGACTGCCAGAGCA
>CAYTDR010001244.1:0-2405 GCA_964436185.1 uncultured Candidatus Obscuribacterales bacterium
ACGTTATGGGTCTTGATGATGTTCTTGGTGATAAGACAAACCAGACAAACCTGTCGGGACACATAGAGACCAACAGCAAAGCAGACGCCAGTACGGACAAAATCATGTACGAAGGCAAAGCCATGGTCAAAGAAGATCAAGGCGTTCTTGTAGTCGACAATGATTATGATGTCAAACAAGAGAAGGAGTACAACTGGTCAAAATACCAGGATGCTCCTGGCAAAACTGAAATCGAGGTAGGCGCTCGTTTTCCTGTTTCACTCGTGAGCTCAGTGACAAGCAAGACCGCTAAGGTCGACGACCCGATTGAAGCACGTCTGACGCATGATATTACAATTGGTGGCAGAACAGTGGCGAAGAAAGGTGACAGAGTCATCGGTCACGTCAGTTCAGCCAGCAGAGCAAGACGAATGCTGCATGCAGAGCTTTCGAAAAGCCGATGGATGCGAGCCAACGGGTGCATTGGTCTGCAGTTCGACGAAATTATAACGAGCAATGGTGAGCATCTGAAACTATCGGCGATGCCTGCTCGAACGCCAAGAATTGTCAAAAATAAAAATGAAGGGCGAGTTCTAGGCGTCAACGCCAATGGCGAAGTTGCCAGTCCTCTATCTACGCAGCTCAAGCATCAGGCTGCACACCTTGCTATCCGTGGCGCCGCTTCGGTAGGAGGAGTGTTCAGTTTCGGGATAGTGCCAGTGGCATATGGAGTCGTAGGCGCTATGAACCCATCGTTTGCCTTCCTGCAGCCTGTAGGTATGAATGTTCCCCATCGACGGCTGAAAGGTTTCGCTATGGGTGTTGTCTCCGGACTTCCAGGGGGATTCCTGATCGCTGATACCATCATAAGAGGTAAGGAAGCCGAGATCATTCCTGGAGATCAGTTCCTGGTCGAGCTCAAGCAAGCCTTCACTGGCGAAGCTGCTTCATCCGCTTCCATCTCGGTGCCTGGCACGCAACAAAAAGTTCGTGGAGAATTGGTAAAAGATAAGATGTAATCTTCACGAACACGAACGATCAGTTTTTCGGATACACGTAACCGATTGAAGAGTCCCCGTAAGAGGACTCTTCAATCTTATGAAAACAATTTTGCATTCTCAACGTCATTCAAAGAAGTCGACCAATTGGTGGCGTTTTTCCATGAGCCAATAGTTTGATCGTAAATTGCGAGGAACTAAAGTAGATGACCATACAAATCGCCAGTCGGCGCGGATCAGCCGCCTCTCTGGCTAAGCGATACCACAATGCCACCATAATTGACGTCACCTCTCGCGGCGAGCTGCCATGGGTTCGATTCAGTCCGTTCTATCCACACGGCTCGATTCCTATTCCATTTTCGCCAGGACTAACAGGAGCGTCCGTAGAAGGTATCTGGCAAGCGCTCAAAGTTTTCGAGAGCAGTGACGTCGACACGTCAAAACTCGCGGTAACTAATATGAAAGGAATCAAGCGTACCAGCCGAAAGTTTGGCAGGGTATTGGGGCATCGAGCTGGTATTGACGGCAACGAGCTGCTGACATACCTGGATGCGCGGCAGCAGATCTACCTTCCTTGTTATCGTTGGGTACTGGAAAATGTTCTTACCGATGAAATAAATCAGTTGAGGGCGTTGAGTTCGACGAAGGATGTTGTCCTTTTGGATTACGAAACCAACGATGATGTGCTCGACCTCAGTCGACCGTTATCTCATGCCGGGCTTGTTAAACGATACATCGAGGATAGCTGGCCGATGGAGTAAGACCTTGGCGAAGCTACCGAAGCTGCAGCGCATTCAGAGTTGATTGTGTGGTCATTTTTCGTTCTCTGGCGAAACTGTCAAAATTACGATCTCCGGACGGCAAAACGCTCTCAGTCTGGGAGCGTATTTACGTTCCATCCCGGCACCGCGTGTGACCAGCTTGTATCGTTCATTGGCAGCATCGTGGAATAGACCACCGCCTGCCTCTTCTCTCGGCAGTCGCGAGATGGTGATAGGAGCTCCCCAGCCGGGGATCTTCACCTGACCTCCATGGGTATGCCCACCGACGAGTAGGTCACCGCCGGTAGTGTCGAGAAAGTAATCAGGTCGGTGTCCGACTACTATGTGGAATTTCTTGTATTCCGGCAGTTTATACGTCAGATGCACAGAGTCTGCCAGATTAAGACCACTGATGACGAATTCGTCTCGTTCAAAGTTCTTGCTTCTTTCGTCTACGATCTCTACTGGCAGATTCGCCAGGGACATCTGCCATCTGTCATCGTGGTCTGCGTCTCCACGTGTGACATAGACTCCCAGTGGTGCGGACAAGTGAAGTTCTTTCAATAGCTTATTCAGTTGCCGAGCTCTTTCCTCAAATTTGTCTGCAAATTCTTGAATTATATCGCCGGCGATGAGAATTACGTCTGGTCGCTCATTCATAATGAGA
>CAYTDR010001245.1:0-2405 GCA_964436185.1 uncultured Candidatus Obscuribacterales bacterium
CTGCCCAAGTGGTCCACGCCCGCGCCGGGACGATTAGCGCCGCCACTGCCCAAGTCGTCCATGCCTGCGCCGGGCCGAGGCGTCTCAATCGAAGGCAGGTGGAGCAGGGGCGATGATATGACTGAAGGCATGGCAGGCGAAGGCAGGGGTTAACTCAGTCGAACGATCGGATGCGCGGCCGGTGTGATGGGCGAAAGTTCGCTCATTGCTCTGGCTTGCGTCTGCGTTGCAAAAAAGTTCTACCCGAACCCTCGTCTAAGAGCTGTCCGCACAAGGGCGAGGCACATGGCCTCGCCCGACGGACAAAAGACCAGAACGCTTGGGTGACATGTCTTCAGTCTTGAATTTTTCCGCTGTCCTTCACTATAGGAGATAATAATCACTTCGCGATTTAAAATCACGGAAAAAGTTCATGTTAGAACAGGCACCGTGTCTGCCGGAGCAAACACGGTCACAAGCACGGGCTCGCCGCTCTTGGCAGTGTACCACCACAGACAGTGGCACCACCTAATTGCTCAGACGTTTGGATTCGCTGATCCACAATTGCGAATCAAAATCCGATCTCCCTCCGATGCCCCGTCAACTGCTACTAGTCCAATATCACATAGGCTCCCGGCACCATCAGCAATTGCATCGACTGCACTGAGAAGTTTCGTCAGCCGGCCTCGCTGCCGCCCGTTCGAAAAAGGCGACACGGTGATGGTTCTAATTCACTGAGCTCGCCGCTAGTACTAGATCTCTAGGAAGAAACATGATCTGAGTTCATGAGCTTTGACGGAAATAATTCAAATACTCATTGACTTGTTAAGAGCACTAAGAATAGGTTTCCAGATACATACTTTTGACTTTTATCTAAGCAGACTCAAAGACAGCATCTTCTCGACACAATGAGCAATTCCAGAAAGCGTTCGGGCGCTTTTGGTGAGACTCGGTGTCGCGACAATCCGAGAATGGCATGAACAACACACACCTGCTCCATCCCCTGATGTTGCTGGTTTTGATGGGTTTGACCATCTTCCTCATCAGGCGAATCAGAGTTCAATTCCTGCTTCACCTTCGTCGTCTCGAAGAAATGTCCAAGTTCGTAACAGCAGATTTTCCAACTCAGCACGTCGCCGAGCAGTTGGTCGAAGATGCTGAGCTCACGGACGTTACTGTCGAGTCTTCGGCGAAGTTCAAGTCCAACCACTACAACTCCGACATCGGCGCAATCAGGTTGACCGACGAAACCGGCACGAGCATGCGGCTTAACAGCTACTTCATCGCCGCGCACGAAGTCGGTCATGCCGTTCTCGATCGACTCAACAGACTGCTCAAGTTTGTTGTCGATTTAGCCGCCCACCTGATGGCGCTCAAACTGGTTTCCTGGATAGCCCTGGCGGCGGTTCTCCTCATCTGGTTGGAACTGCCCCTGATTGTCGACTACATCGCCCTGCCGGTCGTAGCCATCCTGCTGGTTGCGACATTGGTCATTCAGCTCATCGAGCACCTGGCAAGCGTCGTCGGTTTCAGGCTCCTTCGGGAAATGCTGGAACTCCCGGAGCATATTCAGCAACATATCCGCAGAAACTATCGCACCGCAGAGCTAACACACTTTTGCGATGTGATGCTTCACGCGGCGCTGTTCCTGATTCTCCTCGCCGGAGCCGGCTGGCTTCCGGAGCTCGTAGCATTCTCCATGCCTCTGGCATGCCTGCTGTTTTTCGTAAGTCTCTATCGCTACAGGACGACGATGGGAAACAGGCTGCACACAAGCTGCAGACTGCCTCTGCCGTTCTGACTTCTAAGCGATTCGAATACCACCCTAACGAAAGAGTGAGCAATGCAATTTCTCTTCCAAACACCGCAGGGCGTCGCTCTGCTCGTCTCCTTCGCGGCGCTCTTCATCGCCCTGCTGGTGGTGCTGGACATCCGAGAGCGCACCGCCCGCCGCAAGGAACGCACGTGGCTGCTCAATAACATCGACGACCTGGTGACGCTTCTGACCGAGCGCTTCGGGCTCTACGCTGGCGACCGCGTCATCACGAGCGAAGAGCTGATCGAGGCGCAGCACAGCAACAAGTTCAGCGAAGACGAGAAGAAGCTGATCGAGCTGCTGATCAGGAACCTACCTGTCGTCGGCAGCGTGATCAACAGCGGAATCCTTCCGCTGGGTGTCGGCGGAATGCCGCCCCACTCGGTCTACTTCGAGACCCACGGGCTACGCAAGGCCGACCTCCCGCTCATCGGCAATCGACTGGCCGCCCACCTGTAAGTCGGTCTGTCCAACTGACCGGGGCAGTCTAGTTTGAAGAGAGGAACGCTCCGTCCGGGGCGTTCCTCTCTTTTCTCACGGGTCACATTTTTGACGCCCGTTTTACTAGCTATTATAGTTTAACAAAAATTGATACCAATTTGAGGAGTAG
>CAYTDR010001246.1:0-2400 GCA_964436185.1 uncultured Candidatus Obscuribacterales bacterium
GAATAAGCCGAGTAGACGGACCGCCTGGTTAGTGTACGACAGGTCATTCAAGATCACTTCACATGAGCGCTCTTGTTGAAATTCTAAATGGCTCCTGTCTGCTATCAGCGAGCTAATTCGGGAGTTGGATATTCAAGCGAAACAGGGCTTGTGCCGGGCATGTTGCAAGGCGCCCTATCCTTGTCTGTCTGCCAAGAGAGGACTCGGGTTAGTTTAGCGGGAGTCCGCGCATCTTATTGCGGCTTTTCGGCATGGTAGTCATCATAGTTAAACTCAGCGACAAGGTTCTCAACGATTTCAGTCGATGACTCCTATTGTCTCTGCTAAAGCTCGGTTAAAGTCGGTGAAATGCTGGTGCCAGCGAAGCTCCGCGCTTCGTGGATAGATGGGCTGACAAAAAAACTCATTATTTTCGGTTATCGCTACCAGTTGCCGTGCTACTACCAAGAACCCAGCATTTGATCGCTGTTTCGGACTCATTATTGTCTATGCAAATATCGGGGTTCTTGAGAAATCTGGTCAGCGCTCGCCAATGATTCAGTGTGTAGTTAACCGTATTTTGAACATTGACACTCGGGATTTCACTGCTACATTTGATAGAAATGCCACTAGGTGGGCATTTGAGTGCTATAGTAATTCTAGATTCGAAGGAAATAACAAGGATGGCTCCCCGAACACTAGAGCGAATATCAACAAGCTGGTTCGACTTGATATGCGAACAGCTGGATGAATTGCGCCAGGATTGTATGGAATTGCGTCAGACTTGTGAGGTAGATGATAATAGCACTATCATTCCGCCAGACCAGCGCTTTGACGAAGCTAAGTTCCAGATAGAGAAACTGCGACAGTTATCTAACTTTCCGAATTTGCCTGATGCAAATGTCTGGCTTGGGCCAAACGGAGAGCTGGGAATCACATGGAAATTTGAAGATTTCTACGCTTTAGAACTATTGTTCAAAGACTCAATGACAGCCAGAGTTTACAACCAAACTGAGCAAGCTCGGATAAAGCTGAGCGAAGTTCCACGGATTCTTGTCAAGCTGGTAAAAGGTTCATTCTAGCCTTTATGCCACTAACAGAGGTTGAACTAGCCGATGCTGTAGAAGTTGTTCGTGTTATCGCCCGCGCTCCAAGTCAACTAAGAAAATCGTTGGTAGTTCATCAGGGAGACTTTGCAAGGCGCGAACATATGTCTGGAATTTCTTTGTGGCTTGCTGGCTCAAGAGTCGAAGCTATTAATGCTTGGACAACCAAATGGCCCAAGGGCACACTTATTTGCACAGTGGGAACTCTTCGTACTCTTGGACTTCGTTTTTTTCAGACAAACACAGACGGACACTTTACAGTACGCTGTGGTGGGTGTGACTTAAGCCCAAACCAAATGCAAGGACAGCTGTGTGCAAGGACAGACCGATCAAATTGCGGATTCTTTCTAAATCCTGAACTAGAGGAAGGAAAAGTTGCTGAAATTGGACTCTTAGACCGGTTGGTAAACGCATTTCGTCTTGACTTGCCAATTACCCACCAAAACGGCTGAAGAGTCCGTTATGTTCAGCCCACTCCCTAAAGCCCCACCCCTCGCTTGCCTTTGCCGTCGCATTTTTCTCACCATTAGAGGCGCCTCACTGCCCTTGTAAACGACTTTGACATCTTAGTGTCGTTCTACGAATACACACAGATGAGAGCAAGCCAAAAAGAGTTGTTGTGTGCAACGATCATTTTTTGGTTCACCCCCTTGGTAGACAGTGGTGTAGGCTCGCCTGTCAGCGGCGGTAAAAAAAGCGCGGAAACTGGCGGTTTAGTCCGCACCGGCGCATCGTTGCACAGCAGTTGCCGCTTTTGCTTCATAAAGTGGTCAAACCCGTGGTTTTGTGAGGTTCGCCAATGATATTGCCACCGAGTGCACCGAAGAAGACTCTAGAATTGAGCAATGGCCTCGAGGGAGAGTCTTCCGGATGGTGATACCATATTTAGTGCAATTGCCCGAAGCGAGGCCGTTCACGATCGCCTCGGGTGATTTGTTCGGGGTGGCTCGCCCGGTACTGAACGGCCTTTCGTCCCTCCATGTAGCGCTTACTAATCCAGAAGATTAATGCTTACGAGGACCCGGAGATAAAGACCCGTTTATTCTTTCAGTCAGGACTACTCATCTTGATTGACCTGTTCGACAGTAGGAAGGTTCGGCTCGTTCTACTAGTTAGCTAGTGGGACTCAGCAAGCATATTGCCCGCCTCCTGCTGAGTGCACCGCTGGCGGTGCAAGGCATCTGGTGATTTAGCAATGAAACCGTGCTGGAACTCAACCGTCCAGCACGGTCTTGATCGGACGGATACTCCGCACCACGGTCTTGTGTCGGAAAGACGATCATTACACACACGATTTATCCATATCTTCTGAGAG
>CAYTDR010001247.1:0-2395 GCA_964436185.1 uncultured Candidatus Obscuribacterales bacterium
TGTTTTTCCAGACAGTGGAAAACAATCTTCGCCAGCTCCTTCATCAAATTCGATTTGGTCGTGCGGAACGGCTGTTTGGACGGAGTTTCCGTAACCTGCATGGTGAGGACTTGATAGAGACTCGGCGCGTCGAACGCTCGCTCACCTGTAAAAGCCTCATACATGACACATCCCAGCGAGTAGATGTCCGATCGCGAATCAAGGTCTTCACCTTTGCACTGCTCCGGGCTCATGAACGGCGGGGTTCCGAAGACCTCGCCGGCTTGAGTCAGCCGTTTTTCCGGATGGTCGGTCATGAACTTGGCGATACCAAAGTCAACCAATTTGACAACGGCATTGCCTTCTTCATCCTCGATGAGCATGATGTTGCTGGGTTTCAGATCTCTGTGCACCAGTTCCTTTTTGTGTGCTGCTTCCAGAGCCTCACAGACCTGACAGAATATGGACACTAGTTCCATAGGATGTGGTCTGCTGGTTGCGTCATCCAGGTATTCTTCCAGACTCATACCATCCAGATAGTCCATCACTATATATGGTTGCCCGTAGTCGGTCAGTCCGGAATCATATACGGTGACTAAGTTCTGATGGACGATGGCGCACATAGCCTTGGCTTCTCTCTGGAATCTGGCCAGAGAGTCCTCATTGTCGACCAGGTTCTCCTTCAAGACCTTGATGGCGACTCGCCTCTCCGAATACTCATGGTGCGCGTCGTAAACAACGCTCATTCCGCCTTCGCCGATTATTCCTTTGATCAAAAACTTGTCTGAAGCAAACTTCGTGCCTGGCACCAGGTCTCGCTTGGGTCGCATCCTGGAAGGGTCATCGGCACTGCGAGTATCAAGGGTGTTATTGGCTGACTGTGCTTTGCCACTAGCCGACAGACCACCACTGAGAATGTCTCTAACTGTAGATTCGACAACCGCCGATGGTATCGCCAGCTTGTCAGCAATCTGATCCTTGGTGAGCCCCTGTCCCATAAGTGTGAGGATCTGCACGTGAAGGCCGCTCTGAGTCTCGCCATCCTTCGCCGCCGGCTGCACCTCTTTGGTCGGAGCGCCTCGGCTTGCTACCTGAGCTTTGAGCAATCGACTCGCCACTTCACGATCCATCCAGGCGTTACCTTCCAGTACCGAGTTGATCGCTTTGGAAAGTTGATCCAGATCGCGCGTTTTTATACAGTAACCGTCAGCACCAGCTCGGAGCGCAGCCAAAACGGTATCATCACTTTCATCAGACGTGAACATGATGATTCTGGTTGATGGGTGACTGGTCTTGATTCTTTGTGTGGCCTCGATACCGTCAAGTTTCGGCAGTCCAATGTCCATCAGGATGATTCCTGGTGAAAACTTGTCGGCAAGCAGAACGATCTCCTCTCCGTCGACTGCTTCTCCCACCACCTCTACACCATCTACTTTGCCCAGGAGCGTTTTCAGCCCCAGCCTGGCGAGATCTTGGTCTTCGGCGATTAAAATCGATACTTTCTCGGCCATTTACGAACACCTTGGCTTATTTGTCGACTCTTGATTACTGACTGCGCGTCAGTCATATACTGATTTTAGGGAGAACTGCAATGATATTGTCTTCAGACATCTGCTGAGCAAGATCCTGCCTGTTGGCGACCGGAGATCCGATCGGGCGTGTGCTTTCTGCGACTTTACAGTGCCTGCAAAGCTCATCATTAATTGTACTAATGCAGCACCCATCTGTCGCCTTTTGTTGAAACCTTCTCAACATTCAAACGGTTGCAGCTTTTCTCCCGAAACGCAGTGAGACTAAGGCATTCGAAGGATAGGCGCAGACTGAAGGACGAACAACGAAACAGTCTGCGAAATGCTTAACCGCTCTTCATCAGTCTCCGCACGACTTCAATTGTATGGTCGTAGGTGACCTCTATACGCTGGAACAGCGAATCATACTTTTCCTTCTCCTTGGCCTTACCGGCTTTCTCCAGCTCGTACAGGAGCTCATGCAGACTCGTCGCCTCTACAGACATGGAGCCACCCTTGAATGCATGCGCCGCTTTGGCAATTTCGACATCATCGCCTTTTGTTATCGCTTCTCGCAATCGCTTCATCTCTCCGCCCAGCGATTCTTCAACCAGCCCCAGAAGCATTGCGATCTCAGCTTCGGAGAAGCTCTTCTTCAGCGCCTCCACGTTGAGCAGACGCTCATCGCTCGGTCGATCGGCAGCATCAGCAACCTCACCATTTTTCTTCC
Source organism: uncultured Candidatus Obscuribacterales bacterium (assembly GCA_964436185.1). GTDB lineage: Bacteria > Cyanobacteriota > Vampirovibrionia > Obscuribacterales > Obscuribacteraceae > CAYTDR01. The sequence goes on from CAYTDR010001247.1 coordinate 2,218, forward strand.
CGTCAGCCGCCCCTATCTGCTTCGCAACCGCCGCCGGAGCAGCAACTTTCGGCATCGTCGACTTCACCCACTTGTCGCTAGTCGCCTTGAGTTTGTCAGGTTTAATCGGCTTAAGCAGGAAGTCATCCATACCGGAAGCCAGACAGAGCGATCGCGTGTCATCCAGAATATCCGCCGT
>CAYTDR010001248.1:0-2393 GCA_964436185.1 uncultured Candidatus Obscuribacterales bacterium
ATTTTCGTGTTCGTCAATTTTTTGAGCGCATCCTCAGTGGGAAACTGAAGAGCGGCGAGCAAGTTGTCGGGGAGATTAACTGTCTTGATATCCAACTGAAATATGATCGTGACAGCGGTCGCTACCACTACCGAGATAAGCGCAGCGGGAAGCATTTTGCTGAATTTCTTCGGAACCGTGCTCCACAACACCAGAACTAGAATGGAGAGCAGACCGACACATCCAGCTACGTGTGTATTTGTAATACCCATCGGCTTCAGACAATCCCAGAGTGCCACGGGGATTGAGATCAGGTTGGCAACGCCGTTGCCTTTGGGCGAGTCGTCCAGCATGACGTGAAACTGGCTAGCCACGATCAGAACGCCGATCCCTGAAAGCATGCCGTTTATCACCGCTGGCGAAACGGCTCTGAACCACTGTCCCAGCTTGAAGACCCCTGCTAAGCACTGAACTATGCCGGCTAGCAGTACGATGATGCCAAGCGCGGGAACTCCGTGCTCCTTTACTATTTCGAAGACGATGACTGTCAAACCGGCCGCAGGACCGCTGACTTGCAGCGGCGATCCTGAGAAAAAGCCGACTATCAGTCCGCCTACGATGCCTGTGATAATACCGTCGGCCGGCGGAACTCCGGATGCAATGGCAACACCCATACAAAGTGGGAGTGCCACCAAAAACACAACGATGGATGCTGGAAAGTCGCGGGCGAGATTCTCTCGGTATTCGGTTGCGAAAGTCTTCAATCGATCAAGCATAGAGGCTCCTCTAAATAGGTGTCTAAGAGTCTGAATTGCTTTGGTTGAGGCTGGTTACATTGTTCAGTGAGCTATCTGAAATTTACGTTCTGCTAGTCCGGCTGCAATTCTTCACGCATGAGATCTTGCTAGAACCTTGTAATTATGGCGAAAGCGATTTCTGTTCGTACTCGCCTATTGCTTAATCCCACAAACATCGCGTGTCGACGGAAGCACTACCCTTCAATCGATCGGAACATCAGGTTTGAACCAATGCATGACCGCTTGAACGGGCTGTGTGAGCTTCGGGACTTCAAAGCAAAAATGCTTGATTGACGAGCCAGTAGCGACAGGCTCCGTTTGCGTGTATCGGTTGATGCGCTGGAATCTGGGACCAACTATTGTCTTTAAAAAGAGCAACTTGGAAGGAATAACTTATACACTTTGCCGTCTTTCCTAAGAGAGAATTTGGCGTGTTGCCGCCTTTCGCGGGTTGCGTCAATAGGAAACCGCGATGGCTTCTGCTCAAAACATGAAAAAGACCGCCATTCTTTAACGAAGACGGTCTGACAATGGTTGGACTGGCGTTGGCGGCAGCCTTGTATGAATCTGACTGGTCGCTAGTATTGTAGAGTTGTAATTGATGTCCATGTGATTTTATCCAAACGGCATCAATGCTGGCCCGAGGTGGTGTTAGGGGCGATACCGAAGAACAAACGGCGGAATGTGAAGGAATGGATTTGTGCACAACAGATAACTGATTGTGCTTGTCTCCCTTGGAAAAAGGTTCCTCATCCTCACTGTTTTCCTCACAAAAAGAGAAGGCTGTAGGGTCGGACTCCTGAGTTCGATCATCGGACGGGTGAGAGATTGTTGCATTAGTCGAGATAGCCGCAGACTGTGATTTCTTTTGTTCCGACTTTTCGACGCGATTGTAATTGAACGCCGCTTTGCCTGCTGCCGCTGTGGTAGCTCCAGACTCTGCCTTCAAGGTAGCTGACAATCCTGTTCCGCAGGCAGTCGCAGCTTCACTTGGCGCTGACAAGAGAGTACAACAAAGGACCAGACTGACTGCGCTGGTGATTGCCTTCTGAAATGCCGAGCGACCGCTTCCGAGAGCTGCTTTGAACGGAATGGTCAAAAGTCCAAGCAAAAGCAGTGTAAAAATGGTCCCCGCTGCCCTGTAGTCGAGTTTTTGATCAAAAGTAGCAATAAGGCAGGCGATGACGAACCAGGTCAGTAAAAGGGCGAGATGCAATAACTGCGGATTGCGCAGCACACAAATACCCTTGAATCTGGAATTAAGGTTCAACTGATGTCTCGGACTGGTAAATGGTGAGTCTGAGTTGCACTTACAACTATTGATTCTAGCTGATGACAAAAAAGCTGCCAACACTGGAAAGTGTCCCACGAGTGGTTCCCAAACAGTAGCCAAGGTTCCGGTCTGTTGCATGCCTATCCCTTGCTTCGTCGGTATATGCAAATCCTGGAAACTCTGATGGACAGGTTGCAACGCCCTCATTTACTTTGACAATAACGCTGTTTTTCGGAACCTATATCGGCAGAGAACGAGCGTCTACACATAGTGCGCACAGTTCAGGCGGGACGGTGGATATAGAGCGGATAGCGAATTGATATACAGCAGAAAGATTCCAATTT
>CAYTDR010001249.1:0-2391 GCA_964436185.1 uncultured Candidatus Obscuribacterales bacterium
GAGATTTGAATGATTCGGTAGATTGTTTCCATATCTTTTGAATCTTCTCTAGAATAGCGTCAGCTGACTTGTCACCAACTTTGTCTATGAGTTTTTCGGCAATCTTGGCGATGAGTAAAACCAGCAAGGCTTCCGCACCAAGCCCCTTTCGTACAGAGGTGGTGAGGGAGGCATCGGTGCTTACTTCTTTATTGAACGCTTCGAAGTCAGCTTTTGCGCCAAAATTCATTGGATCGACATGGATTCGATACTCGTCTGAAAATCCGCCTGCAACGCCAAAACCTAGTGGCGGTCTATGATCCTCGTCACAAACTTCCTCAAAAAGGATGGTTTGATCACTCAGTTCCAATTTCATTCCCGACGCCATAAACGGAGCAGCGGTGTTGTAGAGTAATAATTTTCCGTCTTCTGAATTGACTCGCGCCGCTATGACTTTGCCACGTGGAGCGATTGATCGGTCATGCATTATTCTGTAAGGACCCGCAAACTCATTTTTGTTGACCATGTCAGCATTTTTCTGTAAGTCTGACTCATTCAAGTAGTGACCATGTCCATCCTTCTCGGTAGCTGCTACCACAAACTCTGTTTTGGTTTCAAGTTTCATAAAACACCTGGTGGTCTTTGTTCGCATCCTAAATAGAGAGTAAGGATTTTAACTGGTTAGAAGTGCGCGCAATATTGTCAAGCGAAGCTTCTGGAGCTTGTACATTGAAAGACGAATTGACTCAGATTACTGATTTCGACCGCATCAGTTAGAAGAATCTAGTGATACCGCATATGATGGCATCTTCAACAGATCATAGAACTAATTGTTTTTATGTACAGTAAGACTGTTCGTAGTGATTTGCCGCAGGAAAAATGCAATATAGGGTTGTTGCCATCAGTAAAAATTGTGCTATTCTGATAGCAGCCTGCTTGGTGAACTTACATCGAGACAATCAGGCTGCTGGCGAAAATCAAGCCTGCAACACAATTGATACTCGCTTTGGTGCTGGCATCGAAGCAAAGGAGTAAGAGACATGAGTTTGTCTTTTAGTATTGACAATGCGCCCAATCCGGCGCGGCTGATTGAAAGTCTCAGATACCTCGGATACAACAATTTAACAGCAGTCGCGGACATTTGCGATAACTGCTGGGATGCCGAAGCTGACAGCGTCTGGATAAAGGTCGAGGGAACAAAGGGCGACTTTACTGTAACTATCGCGGATAATGGCACTGGGATGGAACAGCCAGTGCTTGATCAGGCTTTGCGCCTTGGATCTCTCGCTGATCGGAACCTAGTTTCCGATTTGGGCAAGTTTGGTATGGGGCTTTCCACCGCTTCATTATCGATTTGCCGCCGATCAGAAGTTATAACGCGTGGCAAAGGGAACAAGATTCTGCAGGGAATCGTTGATGTCGACGAGGTTCGTCGCCGAAACGAATTTTGTAAGTACCTGGGACAAGCCGATGATGCAGCGGCTTTATTATTTGATTCAATGCTTGGTGCCAAGTCGTCGGGCACAGTTGTACGTCTAACCAAGTGCGATCAAATACAGCAAGCCCGCGCAGAAACTTTTGCCAATCATTTGCGGAAGCACCTTGGTCGCATTTATCGACTTTTTTTGTCTTCTGGCAAACAGGTTTATGTAAATGGAGAGAGGGTAGAGCTTTTCGATCCGCTGTTGGTTGGTGATGGGGGTGAAATTCAGAGTGACGAAGTATTCCCTATTCGTTATGTTGACGAAGATGGAAAAGAGAGAACTGAAGATATTCGAATTCGCATTGCATTGCTTCCCGACTTTGGTGTGGATGGCAATAGAGATCGCAGTATCGGAATGCCGCACCAAGGGTTTTATGTGCTGCGTAATCAACGCGAGATTGCAGCATCGGATTGGCTTGGGATCACACCCCGACATCCAGACTTGAACAGAGTCAGAGCAGAAATCTACTTTCCCGCATCGCTTGATTCAGTGATGGGAGTTAACTTTACGAAACATCAATTGTCTCCCCACCAGTCGGTAATAGATAAATTGCGAGAAGTAGCACTGCCACAAATTCGATCACTAGCAAGCCGCATTCGAAGGCAAAGGGTGCGAGTAGAAGATGAGCGTGTTTCTCACGATGAAGCGTCACGGCTAATCGGACAAAAAGCAAATCTATTGCCGAAACCGAAAGTAGCAATTGAGTTGCGAGGATCGAAGTCAGACGGAAACGGACAAGGAGCGGAGCCGCCTAAAGGTGCCACCAAGGAGCGGAACAACTTCAAGCAAACGAAGGTTAAAGAGCTATCCTTGCCGTGTCGTTTTGAGACTGTGAGTATGACTGCGGCGGGACCAATTTATAACGCCGAAATTCAAGGAAAGAGCATCATCATCCAATGGAACGTTGATCATCCGTTCTATCAAAGAT
>CAYTDR010001250.1:0-2390 GCA_964436185.1 uncultured Candidatus Obscuribacterales bacterium
CAGAGCAGACACTGAGCCCCAATCGAACATTGCCCCTGCGCGATCCGTTTATGTATCTCCCGACCGCCGTGGCTGCCGGCTTGAAAGCCGGTGTCGTACCGAACGAGCGCGAACTAGAGGTGGTCGCTTCTTTGGGCGCTGATTGCTACTGCTACAACCTGGTGCCGACGATGCTAGTGGCAGCTCATGCCGGTTTTAAGGTCCTGGGAATATTGCTGCCCGAGGGTCTAGAGTTAAGTGAAGAGTTAGCCAAGAGTTTGAGAGGAGTTAACAAATGACGAAAGAAGCGCTTGCCAAGCCGCTTGCGGAGATTGTCAGCTTTCTCTCAAAGAATTCTCAGCGACCCAAGTTGGCTGTTGTTCTAGGTTCGGGAGTACAGGTCCTCGATCACCTGGACGACTCGAGAACATACATGTATGACGAGATCTTCGGCATCTCTCCCTCTGTGCATGGGCACAGCGGCTCTCTCACCATCGGCGATATCACACTACAATCGTCACCCGTTACAGTGGCCGTCTTCCGTGGCCGCTTTCATCTCTATGAAGGTCACGACTGGTCCGTGGTCACGCTGCCGGCCCGGGTAGTGACGGAATGGGAGATTCCACATTTTGTCGTCACCAACGCGGCAGGAGGTCTCAACACCTCGTTTTCAATCGGCGATCTGATGGTTGTAACCGGTTATCGAGATCACCTCAGTCCGCGATGGAAAGACGAGGGACTTCTGGGAGCCATCTGCGCTGAACCGACCAACTGCGAAAACGAGCTTTCCAAGCTGATTCTCGAAACAGGAGAAAAGCTAAGTAGCGAGGACGATAGTTTTCGTCCACTGAGAAACGGAGTTTATGCGGCCTTGCTCGGGCCAAGCTACGAGACTCTGGCTGAGATAGAGATGTTGCGTCTGCTCAAGTCAGATGCCGTGGGCATGTCGACAGTGCCTGAACTTCTCACGGCCGGAAGCACTGGCACGACAGCGGCTGCTATATCAGTAGTTACGAACGTTTGGGATGCCAACACGCCACTGGGCGGTCATGAAGAGGTTCTCGAAGCATCGAAGATGGCATCCGAGCGTCTCGACAAGTTGCTCAAAGCGCTCGCTGCCAAGTTGTAGTTGTGTATCGAGCATAGAAAGCCAAAAAGCTTTTCGGTCCCGGATAGTCAAGCACTCGTCTTTGCGTTCGAAAAACAACCATACTGGGGATATTGGCAGATTTATCCTTCCATCGCTCGCGCACGAACGCTAGCTATACTTGCTTTCATATAGCTGTACGTTCAGTAACAACACTTTGAATATTGCGATCAATTGTTCGAGATTTAGATACAAATTCCTCTCGCAAAACTCGTTCGAACCGCTACTCCAATCACCAGTCGCTAGCTAATCAATCCTTCTTTCGCGATCAAACGCGATCGGGATAGTTTGGTTCAAATGCACTCGGTGACAAACTAGATTGGCAGAACGATCAGTGCGGGTTTGCATGACTCAGTATCAGCTTTTGCAAACACTTCCTGCTCCTGATGAACAGTAGTCTAGTGTTCATCAGGTATCCATAGAAGGCATGAGGTAAGACTCTTGATCAACTGCACCATCGTCAGAGGATCAGAACGAGAACACGTTGACGGATTCATCGAAGGGACCACCCGGTTCGTCTGCGTCTCGGAAATTGACAGCGCCTTTCTGTCGATTCTTGCGGACCAACCGTGCCACATGCAGGTACGCGTTGACGAACAGGACGTCCTGACGAAGGATCTCAACCCGCAGTTGCACCAATTCGCACTGCGAGAACTTCTCCAACACAAGCTAGGGACAAAGAAAACCGGAATCTGGCCATTCAACCGCATCACTGTTGAAGATCAACGCCTCGGCTTCTCGGTTGTGATTCGCCAGGGCAACGCTACCGGTCCCGTCCTCGCCACCTACGAGTACAGCCTGCTGAGCTGCACTCACTTTGAGAGCCGATTCAATCACCACCTGCACCTGCATGAAGGGCGGTGCATCCACGAGCTGTTCACCACGGATGAGCGGGCCACCGAATCAGCAAACAACTGCTGGAACTGCAACTCGCCCGTGAAGCCCGGGGATGTCTGTCAGAACTGCAGATGCCACCAGGACCAGTATTGATGAACCGACCGTAACTGGTTAGTTCATCCTGCAGCCGGCACACGAGAAGGGGATGGCCTCAACCGTTCTCGTGTCGCCGGACTTGCAACGTCAGTCGGTGCCAGGCATCACCCACCTCTTTTGAAGTTTGTCTCTCAGCAGATAATCAAGTCCAACAATTTCATTTTTTAGCCTGCATTTTTACTATTCTATCTAGTATAGCCCCGGGTCAAAAAAGGAGCAGCAAGATGCGTTGTTGGCACTGCTGCGTCCTCTCGGTGGAGTCGGGGCGGCT
>CAYTDR010001251.1:0-1356 GCA_964436185.1 uncultured Candidatus Obscuribacterales bacterium
ACAGACTTGTCATGGCGAATCTCGCTGGATCTCTGCGAAGCAATAAGTGTCCGGTTCTCCTCGAGCACCGATTCGACTTCGTTGAGCCCCAGGCACAGTGCATCAGTAACTATAGAGATCTCTTGCAATTTTTGGTTCGCGAACGCCAGCCAACTCCGAACTTCGTCGTTCATCGAAGTTTCCATAGTCACATCGATCGGCACATGCAGCAAAGAGCACGATGGAGAGACGACGAGTCTTTCCGGTCCAATTGTTTCAGCAATGGTCTCGAGTCGAGCAATCGCATTCACCAAATCCGCGCGCCAGATGTTATGACCGTCTATGATGCCGGCGGAAACCAGCATTCCACCAGGCATGCTCTTAATCACCGGGTTCGAATCATCATGACCATAAACCAGATCGAGGTGAATTCCTTGCACGGGCAGAGAAAGAGCCAGCGGCAGATTGTCGCCCACTTCGGCAAAGTAAGTCGTCAACATCAAGGATAGATTTACCTGCGCCAGCTTCTCGTATGCTGTGCGGAAAAGCAGGCTCACATCAGGTTCGAGATCAGTCGAGAGGCAGGGTTCATCAATCTGGACCCATTCGCATCCTTCTGACTTGAGTTGTTGAAGCACACTCACATACACGTCAACAAGCCGATCGATTAGAATCGCGCGCTTTCCAGGTTCATATCCCTTTGCCAGAAGCAGGAACGATACCGGCCCTAGTATCACGGGCCTGGTCAGAATACCGTGTGCTTTCGCCTCCAGAAACTCATCCAGGCACTTCGAGGTGGCGAGGAAAAATTGCTGTGAATCACCAATCTCAGGAACGATGAAGTGATAGTTCGTGTTGAACCACTTCGTCATCTCCATAGGCTGCGTTTGAACGCTTTGATCGCCATTGGAATGAGCCGATTTCAAAAGGCCACGGGCCATAAGGATGTAGGTCTGTAAATCGACCTGTTTTCCGTTCCATCGAAAACGTTCCGGAACGGCGCCGACCATCGCGCAGGTGTCCAAAACATGATCGTAAAGTGAGAAATCATTCGAAGGAATGAAATCAATTCCCAGGTCGGCTTGCGTCTTCCAGCCAGTGTGCCTGAGTTGCTTTGCCACCGCAGTCAGTTCTTCCTCCGTGCTCTTTCCAGCCCAAAAGCTTTCCAAAGCAGTTTTTAACTGACGCTTCGCACCAATGCGCGGGTAACCCAAGTTCGCTGCATAAACCATTTTCTATTCTCCCACCGAAATGCTGTTGTGACTGAGATGTACCGGTTTGTTCTGCTCGTCGACTGCAACCAAGACAAAGTGCCCTTGAGCACACAAGGAACGATGCCCACTAAGCAGGTTTTCAGCGAACATATCCACTGCCACA
>CAYTDR010001251.1:1366-2387 GCA_964436185.1 uncultured Candidatus Obscuribacterales bacterium
TCGTCCAATCAATTCGACAAGGTATCCGTTCTTCACCGGAGCTTTAAAATCTACTCGTTCGGAACAAGCAGTTACCATCGCTTTTCGAGTAAAACGCGAGGCGGTGATGAAAGCGCTTTTGTCCATGAGTTCGAGCGCGTGGCCACCGAAGAGAGTGCCATAGTGGTTGGTCTGATTGGGAAAGACCATCTCCACCATGGTTGTTTCAAACTGAGTTTCCGAATCATTCATACAATTGCTCCTAAAGAAAAAAGTCCCTGCTCTTGACCAGGAACTCGACCATGTATGAATGGCATAATGCCTATCTTCATAGAAGTCCTCCTTGCCTCGAAGAGGTCAATCCTAAATTGTGTACTCAGGTGGGTAGTCTGACTTGCGTTAATTGCTTTACAGTTGCGGGACAGCGGTGGATTTGCACCACACTTCCCCCACCAGATCGCCAACAAAGCGATCCCTTTAATTGCTGAATACGAGTAAATTGTGAGTTGGCTTCCTCCTTCAAACGAAACGCCATTATAGGACTCTACACACTTCGAATCTAGCCTAGATGCGAGAACAATAATGAATTTAGACAAATCTTGGCATGATAGAGCTCTAAAGGTCGCAGCGATAGAATTTTGTATCCACATGCACTATAGGAAAGTTTGCCGGCAATTTTTGCATTTCAACTTCGACGAATCCATTCTTCTCATAGAACCGGTGGGCTGCAGCCATCTGTGACGTGGTGCCAAGAAATATTCGCTCGATACCATTTTGTTGGCAGTGACGTTTGACATTATCCATCAGTCGCGCTGCAACACTGTGCTCCTTGCCTCTAAAGTCCGCTCTGACAAACATTTTTTTCAGAGCCACTTCAGAGTTACCAATGTCCACCAGCCCGATGGTTCCTACGACTTCATCGCCACTAAGTGCCACCCAGAAGTTTCCCTTTCCTCGCAGAAATACACTGTCAATGTTAGTGAGATCCGGTTGCTCCTCTCTGGTGATTCTCACGCCGAACTCGATTTGCTGTATAGGCAAT
>CAYTDR010001252.1:0-2387 GCA_964436185.1 uncultured Candidatus Obscuribacterales bacterium
GACGCAATAATCCTTTGCCTGACCATTCCCTCGCGGGCAAGCGAGAACGTCGACAATTGTGTTATCGGCCTGCAGCTTCTGGAAGAGATAAGAAAGGAATACGCCTACGAACGGCCGATCGTCGTTCTCACACCGCCCAACGCCCCTGATATCGGAAAACGGGCCCTGACGCACCACTGCAACGGCTTCCTGGTTAAGCCGACCGGACCCGAGCAAATTGCGCTCATAGTGTCTGAGCTGAAGCTGGCGTTGACTGGTGCCGCATTGGTTGTCTCGAATGACTTTCGTGACCTGGTCATGCCTGCCCAGATGGAGATCATGAACACCCAAGAGATCTCTGCTCTGGCGACGGAAAATCCGGCTGCGGACGCCGCCTTGCACATGCTCAATGCAGTCGATCAGGTTTGTTGGGGGCCCAGGCGAGAACAACTGCGTGAGAGCATTAAACAGGACGTTACATCGATTCTTATGCAACACCTCAGCAAAGACCCGTCCTGGCCGCTGTTGCAGCGCAATTTGGAGCGTGGACCTAGCGACAAAAATAAGACATCCGATCGACAACCGGATGCTAAGAGTCGGATACCCGATCTTCTCAAGGAACAACAGGAAGTGTGTCATAAGTCCATGTCTGACCATCCCTCGGAATTTCTCGTGCAGGAACTCCTGGAAAACACGCCAAGACCGATCTTCATCACAGACAACACGCACTCGATTATCTTTGTTAATCGAGCCGCAGAAAATTTGTTCGGTTGGGCCAAGGATTACTTCCTCGGCCGCAAGATCGAAAAGCTGTTCCCTCAGCTAATCGATCATCCATCTCGCGCAGAGTTCACCGCAACTTGCAAGAATGGGACGATACCTGTCTCCGTCGAGTCCAACACTATCTCGATGGACAAATCCTTTTATACGCTTCACCTGCTCACCGACTTAACGCCGCAGAAAAATACGGAGAAATTGCTGAAGGATCAGGTCTCCAAACTGCAGGAGAACAGCAGCAAACTCCAACAGCTCGTGAACACCGATCCTTTAACATGCCTTTTGAACCGGCGCGGACTGGAGCTGATACTGAAGAGAGAGATCGCGATCCTAAAAAGGAAGAATACGAGTCTCTCGGCACTCTTGATCGACCTGGACAACTTTAAATCAATCAACGACAACCACAGTCATGCTGTAGGCGATCTGGTCTTGAGCTCCGTAGCCAAGGCAATCAAAGACTGTCTGCGAACTTCAGACTGGGTAGGAAGAATCGGTGGAGACGAGTTCTTGGTTCTGCTCCCCGACGCCTCCATCGATCACGCTGCTACGGTGGCAGAGAGGATCAGATCCAGCGTCTCCAGCATGATCATCCCGATAAGCGGTCAGGAGCTACGCACCACCACCAGTATCGGAGTGGTTCTCCTCTCCAGTGAGATTCAGTCGATCGAACAGATTCTTGTGGCCAGCACCTCAGGATTGAAAGCAAGCAAGCGCTCCGGAAAGAATGCCGTATCGATCTCCAATGCGCAAGATTCGACCCATTCGCAACTGGCCATCGAATCCACATTCTATGAGGCAATGAAAAAACCGTTCCGTGTCGAGCACCAGCCGATCTATAACATGAGCAACGGAAGTGTGGCAGCCGTCGAACTCTTCAGTCGCGGACCAACAAGAGAGCTGGCCGAACCAGAAATCCTGTTCAAGTCAGCGCGTGAGCGCGATATGCTGACCACAGTCGACCTGCACTGTCTCAAGTCATGCCTGGCCTATGCAACTAAACTGCCATCGAGCATCTCAGTTGTTCATATCAATCTTTTTCCATCGACACTGACTGAGATAACAGTGGAGCAGGTTCTAGCATTGACAAAGGAACTGCGCAGAACACGCCGCTTATGCCTGGAGTTGAGTCTCAAACATATGACGATCAATCCCAACCAGATTCTTAAACAGATTCAGGCATTAAAGCAGGCTGGCATTCTGGTAGCTCTCGACGATTTAGGATTTGGCACCAGCTCTCTGGAAACGATTGCGCTCCTCGAACCGAATTGCGTAAAAATCGACAACAGCCTGATTACAGGAATTGGAAGAGATGGGCAAAAATCGAGAATGGTCTCGAACATCATGAAGATGACTTCGGCCATCGAGAGCGTAGCGATAGCTGAAGGAATCGAAAGCCCTGACGATCTGAAAGAGGTGAGACGGCTTGGTCTCATGCTGGGACAGGGTTGGCTCTGGAAGACAGCATCCCTGGCGCCGGCACGGGGCTCCAGTCCTTCTCACTGGGCAAACATCAGATCGCAACCAGCCTGAGAAGCGGTATTGCCGACGGTTGAATCGTCGCCAATCACACCACGCACCATCGCATGGGTGGGGCTTCAGCCGAGGAATGGGGGCACCGGCGGATGGCATCA
>CAYTDR010001253.1:0-2386 GCA_964436185.1 uncultured Candidatus Obscuribacterales bacterium
TTGCGGCGGCAATCCCGCCAATGTCGTGCTTCTTACCGGCTCCATCGAACCCACCCTGTTGCACCTTTCCACTGAGATTCTGTGCATGGAGTTCCTTTTGCGACAGGCAGAGAGACTTCCACGAGGGGAGCTCCCGGTGCCTCCTGCGATTGAGAAAACGGTTGCCGCTCTTGCTCTTCGCAGTCTCGAACAGGCTCCTGAGCGATCTCCTGCTTAATGTGTCTCGAAAGAGCTTCGCCCGCAAGTCCCGAGTTGGTGAACTGGCTTGCCAATTTGGCTGTTCGATGTTAACGCTGTACACAGTTAAAGTCGTCACTTTCGGCAAGATTCTTGCCGATTCGGTTAATATAAATAGGTTGATGACAGCATCCGGTGATTTCATGCTGAATAACCTCTCATTCAGGAGAGCTCGGCTACTTTATAGCGCTTTTGCCATAGCCTCTCTGTTCTCGAGTCAGACTGTCTTGCCTGGCTTTGCCCAGTTCGCCCAGCAGGAAGATGATGGCTCGATGGAAGACATCTGGTCCGATCAGTCAGGCGGACCGGCTGGAAACACTGGTGAGCCGAAGAAAACGCCTGCGAAAAAAGTGCGCGTACCGGCGCCGACACAAGCAGAACCTGCCGCTGCGCCTGAAAATGTGAATCAGCAAGAACCGCCGGCCTCCCGTCCGCCGGTAGCTAATATCTCACCCACTCCAGGGGCGACATCAGGACAATTCCCCGTTTGTAAACTATCGGACCTGACTGCCAGCTCGTTTGTCAAGAGTGGCGGCTGGCCGGGCATCGGCCCATTCGAGCCCGACGATATGAAGAAGGGCGAGTTCGCTGACCGCTCGAACAACCGGATGAAGGCTAATCTTGCCGGCGATAATGTAACTCAGCTGCAACTCTCGGTGGCGAGCGAGAAAAACCAATTTCTCTCTTTGGAGATGACTACCGATTTCTTATTGGAGGCGCTGGGTGAGAACCCGAGCAAAATAGCCAGGTTCAACAGGGCGCTTGAAGAAAAACAGACAGATTTGCAAGTTAACCGCCTGCCTGTGAAACTCAATGCTGGCCGGCTGGACGTCTCTATTCAGAATGTTGCTCAAGACCAATCGGACTCGAGTTTCGTCATTCTGGTGGAAGGGAACAGTCCGCTTTCGGCCAATATACCAGGGGTTCCCCGGCAAATTGCCGCCACTCAGGGAACACAGCCGAGCACTTCGCTCACCGATCAGAACCGCTTCACGGTGCGTCAGCCGCAGACAGGGAGCACGCCTGTCACCGCTCCCCCGCGCCAGCCGCAGCCAGGGAGCACGCCTGCCACTGCTCCCCCGCGTCAGCCGCAGCCAGGGAGCACATCTGTCTCTACTCCCGCGCAGATTGCGCAACAGCCGCAAATAACCCAGCCGACGCCAGTAGAGACTAACCCACCTGCGCAACCCGATACCGATCAGGAAATGCTCAAGCAGTTCGTCAACCTGGTGCAGAACTGGCAAGATGTAAAAAGAGTCGTTGTAAAGAGTCGCAAGGGCGACAACCTGGGCAAGGTTCTTGGTGGAAATGCTTTAGCTACTCAGAATCAGGCGATCAAGTGGCTTCTCGACCACCAGAAACTCTATGACATGGTGCCTTTGGGGTTAGAGGTGACGGGATACGAGACCGTAGTTCCGGACAAGAAATACACCGTCAACGTTCACATCAGAGAGCAGAGTCGAATTCTTGACTCCAATACAATGAGTATATTGAAAGACGAGATGAAGGATTATAAGGTCGCCTATACCGTTGAGAAGTTTCCTGGCGGCTGGTTGATCGTTGATTCGAAGGTAGTGAACAACTAACACTTCAATCTTTCGATTGGCTGTCCGTCCGCAATACAGTGGCTATACCCCACCTGACATGATGACGGATCGATCATCTTAACGTAAAATCAGCTCTTGTTCAGCCGATCAGTTTGTTGGAGATTTAGGAGTGAGGTCTTTGATGAGGTCCAAAACTATTGAGCCCAGGGAAGTGATATGCAGGACAGCGGGTTTGAAACCTGACTCCATCTTCGGTGCGGTACAAAGAGCAACTCTAGGGATTGCCACTGCCCTCTCACTGATTCTGCAGTCTGCATCAGCCTATGCGCTCCAGTCCCCTGGCGACAAGCCTCTGACAAAACGTCCGGCAGTAGCAAGAACCATCAAGATCGCTGCTGCACCCGCCAAGAAAAAAGGCAAGAAGCGCAAAGTCATGCCCGGGAAGAAAGACGCCGACTCTCTTGAAAAACAGGAGTCCACAGGCAACGAAGCGCTGGGCAAGCAGGCCGATGCGGCGACAGCAGCGCAAACGAAGGGCGACAGCAAACCGGTTGGAGATAAGCGTTCTGCACCGGAGGCGGTGACAAAGCCGGCAGCGACAG
>CAYTDR010001254.1:0-2384 GCA_964436185.1 uncultured Candidatus Obscuribacterales bacterium
CATTGGATGCCATCTAAAGCGGTTTGTGGTATAACCACTTCCTACGGGGCGTTAGCGCAGTTGGTAGCGCGCTTCAATGGCATTGAAGAGGTCACCAGTTCGACCCTGGTACGCTCCATCCGACAAGGGTTTCCGGTTATACGGAGACCCTTTGTAGTTCGAGTTAATATAAGTTCAACCATGGGTGTTGAAAAGCGGCAGAGCATGAGCGACGGCAGCCGATGGTCGGCGATTGCGGAAGTCTAGAAGATATCTCCGTCGACAAGCTTAAGGCCTTCTGGCACTTGATCTATTCTCTGGACGGTTGTCTCGATACGACCATCTTCGTAGAGCAAAATTCGTCTGTAGCCGGGCGACATGTTATCGATGGTGATGCCGGTTTCAGTGCTGCGGAATTGAACGCACGTCGACGGAGTTGCCATCATGGTGAGCCCGTTGCGGATCTCCGTGTGCTCCTGGTGAACATGTCCGCAGACGATTCCTTTCACGTTGGGATAGCGTTCTAGTCGTTCGAAAAGGTCCGCCGCGTTCAACAACATGATCGGATCAGGTCTATCTGATCGCAGCCCGATCGGATTGTGGTGGAGGAAAATTAGCACATTGGTACCCTGACTATTCGGGAGAAATGCATCCAGCCTTGCCAGTTCTTCCTCACTTAGTGCGCCCTCCACATGCCCTGGAATGGTCGAGTTGAGAAAGAGCAAAGACCAGCTGCCCAGAACAATGGAACCTACTTTCTTGAAATTTTCGAAATCGTCGAAGCAGGAAATCATGGACAGTTGGTCGTCATGGTTTCCGGGAAGGAAATACACCGGCACTTCCAAGCTGCTGACGGCGCGTGCCAGCCTATAGTACGATTGCAATGTTTCGTCTTGGGAAAGATCTCCGGTCAAAACGACCAGATGCATATCGTTCTCCCTCGCTTTCACCAGTTCTAAAACATCGCTCAATGTTTTGAACGTATTCAAACCCCGCATCAATTTGGAATCATCCGCATAGATGTGAGTATCTGTAAGTTGCACGAGAGTAATTGGTATTGTCATTTCGTTGGATCCAGGGTTCGCTCTCTGAGAGACTATTATCAGGATTGAGCGGTCGTGTGTGCAGTCAAACTTTGCTATTTCTTGTGAGCAATCTCTTCTTCGATAGCTTTTGACTCCTTCATTTTGCCACCTGCTTTCAACATCGTGGCGAGCGTCTCTCCAGTCTGCTGGTATCGTTCGTTAATATCGAACTCCTTTACGAGCTTGAACGCTTGCTCTGCTTCCCTTATTGCACCCTCGAAATCCTTCCTATTGAAGCTGTCCCTTGTCAGAAAATAGTACATGTCAATGAGGCTGGAAATATAAATACGGTCGGAACAAGGAGACTTTGGCTCTTCCATTAGAGAGCGCGCTTTATTTAGAATTCTAATACCCGCTGCGTAATCATTGCAGGACAATTTGGCGATACCTAATCCGATCATCGATGACAGGTACTCCTTAGAATTTTTGCCCGAAGTCCGAGAGGCTATCCGCATGGCTCGTTCGAAAGTTTGGCGAGATTTCACTGGTTTGTTTGCCAGGCGATACATATGGGCAAGAATGACCGTATGTGCTGCCTTTTCAGGCGAATCAGGCATGAACTCAATTGCTTTTTCGAAAAGTTCAGCAGCTTCCCGATGTTGTCCCATGTTATTGAGTTCAGCTCCAAGCCCTCTCCTGGCCGCGATAGCAGTTCGCTCGTTGGGCATGCTAGAAACGTCTAATGCCTTCACGCACCTCTTCATGGTTTCTAGAATTTCTGCGGGGGGCGCATGCAAATTCCTCATCGCGTTTGCTTTGAGATTCAGGCACAGAGACAGGCTTTGATTGTTATGGTTCTTCAGGCATAGTTGTTCTGCCTCGGACAAATGCTTTAGAGCCGCTTCGTTTAGTTTTAGCCGAAGCTCGCACTGAGCCAATCGGTTAAGACACCTGGCCTTGTGGACAGGTGCCCGATAATGCTGAAGCTCTTTAAGGCAGTTTTTGAATATTTTGTACGCGTCAGGCACTTTGTTCTCTCTAAGCGCTATTTCTCCTTTAATAAACTCTTTTAGATAAGGTGAATCGTAGCCTGGTTTGACGGTACAAAGCGGCAGGTTCTTTTTGGCAAATGCTATGACCTGGTCTCGGCCCAAAGAACTGGGAACTTGAATTGTCATCAAGGCGAGGCACGCCGTCAGCTTTTTGAGACCGGAAAACGTGACTTTCGTATCTTGTAGATCGAGGTGCGTCAAGGACGGGAGCCCGGCAAGATTCGTTAGAGAATTATCGTCAACGGCTGTGCCTTTTAGAATAAGTCCTCGAAGATTTTGAAGTCGGGGAGCCCATTTCAATGACTGGACCTCCGTGTTACCGAGAGCG
>CAYTDR010001255.1:0-2383 GCA_964436185.1 uncultured Candidatus Obscuribacterales bacterium
CAAACCATTTTTCGGGACACGTCCGATCCTAACTTCATTGCGACTTTGAGGCACGAGCTCAAGCATTTTGAACAGGACATGTTGATTCTTCGCCATTCCCTTGGTGAAGTGGCACGGGGTGGTGCGCTAACGGATCAAATGGTTAGGGACGTGGTAGAACGCTACCGGCAATCGTTAAGGCTGAGTGTCGCGGACATCGATCAACCCTTCTTGGAGCGAGCTGTCAGAGACCTGGCCGACCGAACAGGAACAAACAGGCTCAATCGAGAGCTCTCTCAACGTGCCAATCGATTAACTGATTCATTGATTAGAAACATTGATCCGCAGCTGCTTCTCCACTCCGGACCGGCCCGCCGCTCTCAAGAAGCGCGCAGAGCTCTTCGGGAAGGAGGAGTACGTGGCCTTCAAGACCACATCAGAAGCAACCATGCTGGAAGTTGGGAGAATGTATTTGGTCGACCGCAAGCGGAAGTTCTTTCACAGCTCGGGGCCCGCGATCCATCAGGAGCCTCTGTTGTGCGTCTCGATCAACTTTTGGCATCACGAATTGCCGAACTGACTACTCGCTACCATGAGACATATGACGCTCAACCGCATGAGGTGGAAGCAAGAGCTGAGGGAGATACAGCCTACAGAGAAGCAGCGGAAGTATATCGACGCAATGGCGTAGAAGTGCCACCACAGACGGCGCGAACGTTGGTTTCTGACTATCGCATGCCGCCCTTTCGAGTTCGAGATCTGGATGCGAATGCCTCACCAAGAGAGTTTGCAACCAGCGTCGTAAGCGCCATTCCGCGAGACGCAAATGCCGACTCGGTAGTCCAATTACTCGAGAATCTCAATCGTGAGGTAAATGGTCGACGAATAGCGGACATTATATTTGACGGAAATGTGCCGAGGAACATTGATAGCTACTTGCGAGACTTCGATAATATATATAACAATCCGGATGCGGCTCGTGACGGGAGAATTGTTGAAGAAGTGAGGCGCAGTTTGGTTGCCCGTGAACAACAGCTGCAACGCCCAGCACCATCACCGACTCCGACTGCAGAAAGACCCGCCTCGCCAGAGCGAACAGGGGATTCTTCCGTTCCACGGGAACGTCCCGCAGAGACTAACCCGAGAGTAAGACCACCTCAGGGGGACGAGTTATTGAGTCGTACAACAGTTTTGGAAGCAGAACGACGCCCTAGTGATACTACATCGAGTGCAATCACAAGTAGTACCGCACCGGAAGTGGTTACCGTCGAGCTGCCTGGTGGACTGCGTATGGTTGTAGACAGGCTTGCTCAAGACCGCGTGCAGGAGTTACTTGAGCGATGCAATAACGATACCTCTTTCAGAGAGATGCTGAGAGCAGGAGTTGAGAGAGAGACCGACGAAAATAGACGGCGGCAGTTGGAAGAAGAATTGCGCAGCTATGAGCGTCTGGGAACGCAAGAACGAGCCGGGGTTCGTGAGGCAGTCATTAGTGAAGTGGTGGCACGTCAAAACGCGCGAGCTGGCGGTAGAGACTGGAGTGGTGCTCAGCGGGCGCTTGGTTGGGCTGGCACTGCCATGGTTATGTTCATGGCCTTCGAAGCGATTCTCAGTGCTACGCCATCCAGTGGTGGAAGACCCGGCACTGGTGGCGCCGTCAGACCTATGGTCCGATGACTTGAGGCAATCCCGAATATAGTTTGGTCTCAATAGTCCCGGAGTAGACCGGTCGTTTTATTTGCCGGTCCACCCCGAAAATAACAATTTGATATGCCGAGAGTAAGCTGTAGCTGAATTATTACCAAGTAGTGGTATTCCGAAATGGGTGATACAACTGCGGGACATTCAACGCTACTCTATTATGGAAGGTTTCAGAACGAGCCTAAACTCAGAAGTCACTTGAGGAGACGATGAAAATTCTGCACTTGAATTCGGAGCTCATAAACAAGATCGATCGAACCGAAGTTTCCTATACGCAAGGTCGGATGAGTGTCATTCCTGCCACATTAGGGGATCCGAATGCAGTTCGATTTATCGAGAAGGCAAACCTGAGAGCGGTGATGGCGCCGGAAGTTCCCAATTCTTTCTTCAATCGCATCTTGATTTCTGGTCCTCTACACAACGAGGATTTGCTAGAAACGCTCGCTCAGTTTCAGACTACGAATGTTTCTCCATTCATTGAGATAAGTCCAGGAGGTATAGATGAATCGTCGAGCGCTGCAATGATATCTCGAGGGTTTTCGCAGACTGGATTTAAGCCGGTATTTGTGACGTATTCAGACTCTATTACCGCAAACAAACCAGACCTGGAAATTCGCGCAGTCTCGAACGAATCTGAATTGGAGGCCTTCAAGGATGTTTACGTGAGGGGATGGGATACGCCACCGTTTTTGGTGCCCATGAT
>CAYTDR010001256.1:0-2383 GCA_964436185.1 uncultured Candidatus Obscuribacterales bacterium
CGATTGCGGAGGTGATCTCTTTCCAGTATTGGTTTTCGCTTCCGTTGTCGAGCGTAAGCGTGTGACGAGCGAATACAGGTACTTGCTCTAATCGAGCTACGACTGCTTGGGTGGTAGCTGCCGCGGTACTACGCGCAAGTTTGGTAATGAATACGATTCCAGTCTTGCGCTCCACCAGCGTGTTGATCCCTGGCTTGTGGCCAGAGGAGACGACAGAGTCTCCCTCCCAATCTCCTACGCGCATCCTGGATGCAACTACCATTGGACGATCTTCGATGGAACGTCCCTTGGGACGCAAGACGCGTTGGCAGCGTCTGGCACCATGAGGAATGCGACGCTTCCTCCGGCGACGCAGGTATGGACGGAAATCTTCTGCTTGAGGCTTGAGTGTGCCATACCCATGTCGATGCACTTGCGCATATATGAATTGGTAGATGGCTTCGTGAGAAATTGTCTCACCTATGTCGCGACCCATTCTTCCGGCAATCTGCTGCGGCGACCAGCGTTTCTTGAGATGCTTCTTCACGTAGCTGCGGATGAGATCGTTCTTGAGACGGTCGTGCCTTCCTCGGCTTGTGCGTTTTTGGAGTGCTCTTCCATGAGCGAGACGAGGCGTATACAGACGACGACTGGGCGGAAGATTGCGTGTAATCTCCCTACTTACGGAAGAAGGGGAACGTCCTAATTTTCTTGCAATTTCACGGACTGACTCTTTTGCCCAAAGGCCTGCTTGTATTACTTCTCGCTCTTCTACGGACAATTGTTTGTAGTTCATACACTCTGATTATGTCAGAGTGTTGCAGTTACTTGTTGAAGCTATGGTAATCACTTACCTTGGGGGTTCGAGTCCCCCCTGCCGCACCTGTTGAATCATTTTACAGTTAATTTAGTCTTTTGCTAGGTAGATGTGAAATGGCAATGACTCTAGCATTGGATCTTGGCCCGACTTCTATCGGTTGGGCATTGATTGACGAATTCGCGGGGATACTGCACCGGTTGGGAGTGCGTGTCTTTCCCGAAGGCGTCGACCGGGATACGACCGGTGCCGAACACCCAAAAAATGAACAACGGCGAATCGCACGTGGCATGAGACGCCAGATCGCTCGCCGTGCTCGGCGAAAAAGGGTGCTGCGGAAGGTCCTCACAGAGTGTGGTTTGCTGCCGACTGATTCCGAGTTGCTACAACAACTTGATCGCTTGGACCCATATGAACTTCGCCGTCGCGCGCTGATTGAAAAGCTAACGCCCCATGAAATCGGCCGGCTGTTGGTCCATTTGAATCAACGGCGTGGCTTTCTCTCCAATCGCAAGGCCGACCGTTCCAAAGCGAAGGAAACGTCGAACATGTTGCAGGAGATCAGCCATCTCGCGGAGCAAATGGGCGACCAGACATTGGGGCAGTTTTTCGCTGGACAGCGCGAACATCAAGGAGGTAACAATACCCGCGTTCGCGGCTTACACACCCGGCGCGAAATGTATGTCGACGAGTTCGATCTTATTTGGGAAGTCCAAGCTCGCTTTCATCCCAAGTTGCTGACCGATGAGTTGAAATATGGTCGCAGCGGAAAACTGAAATATCCTCGCGAACCGCAGCCGTTGCGGGATCGCAAGGTGAACAACTTGCTGCTTGAATTCGGTTTGCATGGGATCATGTTCTTTCAGCGTGCGATGTACTGGCCGGCCTCGGTTGTCGGCCGCTGTGAACTCGAAGCTGGTGAGAAACGTTGCCCCAAGGCCGACCGTGCAGCTCAGCGATTTCGATTGCTGAATGAAGTCAACAATCTGCGAGTTCTACCACAGAAGGGTGAGGCCCGCGGTCTGACGCCGGAAGAACGTACCAAACTCCTGGTGTATCTTGCCGACTCACAGGAGCGGACTTTCGACCAAATACGCAAGCACTTGGGCCTGCTCGATGGAGACGGCTTTAATCTCGAAATCGGCGACCGTCGGAAGCTAGCAGGAATGCCGATCGACAATCTGATGAGCAAAAAGGAACTGTTCGGTACTCCGTGGAAGAAGCGGTCCGAAGCGGAAAAGACGAAGATCATTCGTTCGTTGCTGCATGACGGAGAAGACCGGATTCGTCAGCAGGCCGTTGAGGATTGGGGCTGCACACCGGAATTGGCCGAGAAACTGATCGACACTGATTTAGGGGATGGCTACGCCGCATATGGTGTTACCGCGATCGAAAAATTGCTCCCGTATTTGGAACAAGGGCTCCCGATGATGAGCCAGGATGGCAGTCCCTCGGCGCTCTTCGCGGCGGAATATCTGCGTCCTGACCAACGAGTTATCAACCAACGCGATCAATTGCCCGCGATTCCTTCTGACATCACGAATCCGCTGGTACGCCAAGCCTTGTTCGAGGTCCGCAAAGTCGTCA
>CAYTDR010001257.1:0-2379 GCA_964436185.1 uncultured Candidatus Obscuribacterales bacterium
GGTGTTGCGCGCAATTATTTAATTAGCCGCGAGCTCACCGCACTGCTGAATTCTCAAATAGAGTTCTCATTTCGGACAGAGCGCAGGAAAATGTATGTGTGGCATGGAGCTATCAGCGTAAAACCGAGTGAGGTCGTGGACACTGAACATGCGAATGTCCCATGGTATGGAACAGATTTGAGTACTTATGATCGAATGCGAGTCCTGTTGACTGAGATCTGTAGAATGCTCAGTGCAGGCGAGTCAATTGAGATTATTCCGCCCATTCGCATCTTGAGCAAAATCTAGCCTCATTAGCATGTCTGGTGCGACGTCGCCTCTAACCAAAAGAGCAGACTGCGAGGTCGGGGCTTGCTTCTAGCCGACTTCCTGGTCTTTCTCAACATAAGATGCAGCGTTAATCAGCGAGAAATGCCCAGTAGAGAAAGGTGGTGAAGAAAAATATGGAACCTACTTTGGTTCCGTACCGAATCGGATGCCTTCTTTGTTTCCATCTAAGTTCGGACAAGCTGACAAGCGTAGATACGAGTACAAAGTCCTTCACCGCAAGTTACCCTGCGGCTGGAATATCGCAGGCGGGCCATGCGAAATGAGATCGCAAGAAAATTGTCGAACCGCATACCGACGAAACCAAAAGAAACGCAAATACAACTGCCTCTCCAAGAGGCGCTTTGCGTTCGACGAATTCTTTCAGCTCATTCTCGTTCTCAGTAGGCATTTCGTTGCTTCAGGTCTTGAGGGATAGCAGTTGGCGACTATGTGTGATTTAGCTTTGCGACGAGCTCCTTCTTCGGAAATAGTGCACGATAAGCAAAGATCAAGTAGCCGAAATAGACCGCTACAACCACAATGTCGAGCAGTAAGGGTAGGTCTAGACCGAATAACGCGGTGATTGCTCGAATAGCAATCGATGGTGTCAGCGCTAGTGCTGCTACCCGGACAAACCCTCGGAATGAAGGTATATCGTCGCTTTTGCATTGACTTCTTGCGAGGAAACGACCGACGAACGCCCATGCAAATGCCTGAGCCATATTAAATAGCAGGAAGAGTGCGAAGGCGCCAAGCAGCAAGGCGATCGATATAGTGAAAGACAAAATGGTGATAATTTTTGCCAATTCACATGGATCGATTTCGAAGTTCACGCCTTTCAACATGTTCTTCATCGGCAGAGTAAGCTTGGGTACTTTGGTTATCTCATTATCATTGAATCCGTAGACTTTGATGTCTTGCTCACGCACGACCAATGGTGCCTGATAATCTGAAAAAGAGGCACCAGTGGTAGTATCAATGACCAGAAGCGGACGCTTTCTGAATGACGTGCTAATTATTAGTGGCAACTCGCTCTTCATTAGAATGCGACCGTCTTTCAGGCATATCCCTGGTACGTCATGAGAGATCTGGTGGACTGAGAATACAAGATGACCGAGAAGCAGCCACCACTTGAGCGACCAGAATACTGCACACGCTAAGCTCATAATAGTTACATATGTGATTGCGAATCCCTTCCAACTCCGCGCTGCTGTTACGTACGCTGCGGGGCTGTAAAAGGATTTGATGCAGGTAAGCAAATTCGACAACATGGTTCTTTAGATTCACCAAAAATGCTCTGTGATCGATGTGTCCTTATCTTTGTTTGCCCCGAGTGTGCAATTCTAAAGCCTGAGAGCTAGCGGTTTCCTTCAGGTGGGAAGAACGAAGCTAAGTTCGTCATTTATTTCTGCATATCAATCTACTCTAATGCAGCGATCATTCACGAAACTCTATTTTCACGCTCTCTTAGTATTCGCCTGCGATTGTGCAAGCGTTATCTAGCTGATCAAGATCGATTTTAGATCTGATAAATCACCGTTGAACCGGTTGAGATCGACACTGCTTTCGATACCGGAAATTTGCCCCTTGTTGGTGAATTGCCAAAAGGTGTAGTCCTTCCAGGGGCGCGGAACGCGAGGACGAGGAGCTGTTGTGTAGTGAGCCAACCATAGTAAGTGGCGGTTCAGCCTGGCATCACACCCGAGAACATCATCGGCAAAGTAAGAACTCATATAGATGATAAATGGAGTTCTTTGACCAAAGCGGTTCCGAACTCCGTCAATCCAGTTAAGAATCAGCTCGTTGCGAGATTTGACGGAGATACCACTCCACTGTTTCGGTTCCTCTACGTCTAGCACCGGTGGCAAGTCACCCGCTTCAAGGTTTTCCAGCGTGCGGACAAAATTTTCTTGCTGTTCTTCTAGCGAGGCGTTCACGCGAAAGTAGTGATAAGCTCCACGAATTATGTCGTTGGCTTTGGCTTCGCTCCAGTTGCGCTTGAACATATTGTCAGAATGAGTGGCACCTTCTGTTGCTTTCATAAACGCGAATCGTATGCCGGAGTCTCTT
>CAYTDR010001258.1:0-2378 GCA_964436185.1 uncultured Candidatus Obscuribacterales bacterium
ATGAGCATATGTAGTCATCGTTCTGATGGGCTCTTTCAAATCGTGAGCCGCCATCCAGGCAAAGCGCTCAAGATCGGCGTTAGCGCGAGCCAACTGTTCTGCCTGGCTTAAAAGGGCTTCCTCAGCCTCTTTGCGCGTAGTGATATCACGGCCGATAGAGAATCCGGCAAAAACTACGCCATCATCATCTTTCAAGGGCGCGATTTGCAGCGATACGAATACCAGATTTCCGCCTTTAGCGTGCCGCACAGTCTCGTGAATCTCAATGACACTATCGCTGTTCAGCGCTCTCAGTACTTCATCGAGCTCTTCGAGCCGATCGTCAGGGACGAGAATGGAATAGTTTTTCCCGAGCACTTCTTCGGCTGCATAGCCATAAATAGATTCAGCACCTCTGTTCCAACTGCGAATCGTTCCGTCTTTTGAGAACGTGATGATTGCATCCTTGGAGGTCTCGACAATCTTTGCGAAACTGTATTGAATATCGAACTCTATGACATTACTGGACGAGTCGCTCGACGAGGTGATCAGCACATTGGTGCTACCCATACGTTCCAATCGTTGCCTGGTGTCCACACGTTTTTTGGGATCGAGGTCTCGTCTCTTCGACATTTGCCTACCTGAATGTTGACGAACACAAGGTAATCATGGCATTGAGCCAACGAAATCCTGAATTCTGAGACTTAATAGCACACACTATGTAATTCCACGCTGTTCCAGATAACAAGCGCGAGTTAAAAGCCCAGAATTAGCAACAGTTCCGGTGTTCAGCCCTGGCGGTATGTCAAGGGTGGTCTTAGTCAAGATAATCTTCCAGATGTGCTTCTTCAGCGAAGGTTCTCAATTTCTGCATAGCTTTGCAAGAAAGCTTGCCAACCTGGTCTCTGGTCAAGCCCATTTCCTCGCTTACCTCTCGGAGCTTTCGGCACTGACCAGTGCCAAGCCCGAAGCGAAGTCGAACTACCTTTCGCTCTCTTTCCGAAAGCCTATTAAGGATGCGATTGATCTGATCTCTCACGAGATTGAGATCCATAACCTCTTCCGGGTCGACAATGCTGGCGTCAGGGACGGTATCAGCCACCAGATAGCCGTTGCCTTCATCGGAATTGATCCGCTTGTCCAGTGAGGTGCAGACGCGAGTATTGTTCAGGACTGCTTCGACCTTTTCCTTGCTGACATTAATTTCGACAGCAATTTCCGCGGCGGTAGGCTCGCGTCCCAGGTTGACCGACAGGTAGGAACGAATCCTTCGCAACTTGGTCATGAACTCTGTAAGATGCACGGGGAGTCGGATGGTGCGTGATTTGTTGGAGAGAGCACGAGTCATTGACTCTCTAATCCACCAGACCGCATATGTTGAAAAGCGGTGACCTTTATCAGGATCAAACTTTGCTAAGGCTTTCATCAAACCGATGTTGCCTTCCTGCAGTAAATCCTGCATCGAAAGACCTCGGTTTTTGTATCGTTTAGCGATTGCTGCGACCAGCTTGAGATTCGCTAGAATCATCGCCTCTCTAGCCAGCTTGTCGCCGCAAAGCGCCCGTCTGGAGAGCAGTCGCTCTTCGTCCGGCATGAGCGGACGAATGTCCCCAATTGCATCAAGATAAGCTTTGACTGGTCTTCCAGGGCTGTTATCGAACAATCGGCGAGAAACCTTTGTCAGGGTCGCGCGCATGTCCGCTGACAGTGGGCTGTAGCCTACAGGATTGTAGTCAACCGTTTGCATGGTATGAGTGTGAGAACTTGTATCAATCATGTTGTCTTACCTCCCGATCCCTCGATGAACAGAAAAGCTTTCGTGGTGGGATTCTGACCAAATACTCGAGATCTTGACGCCAAAGTCGTATATTGCCCGACCTGCATTCAATGTACTACATGCGGTCTTCACTTGTCAACAAAGTTTGTATTCGATAGTCGACAAGAGGATTCTCTCGAGAGCTCGTCGCTCCGGTATTGTACATGCAAATTTACAATCCGGAGGTTTCTGTCGCGCCAAGGGCGAATGCAGTCTATTGACTACACGCGTTGAGGGGCTGTCACGTTCCGGGCAGTCTTTATCGAAGGAGGCCGTTAAAGCAGCCTTCTGAATACACCGACGAGTCACGGAGGTCCGCCCCAGCAGCCCTCATCGTTCCTTTAAATTCATCTCTTAAAGGTCGCGACCGGGAATAACTTATCTGTGGTCCTCCCCGACCTTGACGTAGACATGTCCCGAGAAGTCAGTCAGTTCATCGCCAATCGATATCGCCTCGACCTGAAAATAGGTACGGGCGGGATGGGCACTGTTTTCAAAGGGTACGATCTGCATCTCAAGCGGCCCGTGGCATTGAAGGTCATCCGTGCGGACTCGCTCTCAAACGAATTGAGTACTCGACTGC
>CAYTDR010001259.1:0-2378 GCA_964436185.1 uncultured Candidatus Obscuribacterales bacterium
TTGAGATCGGTTCCGGCCCGTTTGGACGGCTGGAGGGGATGTCTCGTGCGCGTGTCATTGCTCGTGCTTGAAGTCCGCCTGGAAATGCAGCGATTGTATCAAGCCCTCCACGAATCATGCTGTGTTTGAAAACCTTGCCAATGTCAAGTGGATCTCCGGCGCGGGATTGCCTGCTCATCTCCTCGTAAGCGCCTGATGACATACCGAATGTGGTGCCCGTTCCCAGCGTGCTCAAAAGTGGACTGCGCCTCAAAGCATTGCCTGAAGCCAAGTTGGCCGTGCCGAAAATTGTCTGCGCACCAGCGAATACTAATATATCACCTACGATGAGTTGTTTATTGAGGGTTTGCTCACGCACCCGATTTAGTCCGCCGAGAATATCGACAGCACCGCTTCCAGGATCCAGATAGTTACGTCTGCTCATACCTTGATCGATCAATCTGGTGGAGAGACCCAGACCGGCGCCCTTGATGGCAACGCCAACTTCCATGGAGCCAACCGAATGGAACGCTTTTCTTGTCAGATTTCCTTTGATACCGCCTATGGTGAAGTCTGCCGCCATTACTAGTGGCGTATCCGATGGCCTGGCTTCGTCTAAACCGAAGGTGCAAGCGGTGAACGCTTTGCCACCGAACCCGCGCGAGAAAAGTCCAGCCGCTTTCAAGAAGCCTGTGGCGTGATTAGAATATTGAGTACGAGACTCGACGTTGACTCGATCCGTCTGCAGTTGTCGCTGCGCTTCTTCACGAATCTGGGCGACTGCCCTCTGATCGCCGGTTCCTACATAGTGTCGGTAGAAACGAGCAAGTTCTTCCAGGCTGCGCAATCTTTCCTGATCGTCTTCACCTCGGACCTTGTCTTGTACCCAATCGATACCTGCTCCCAGAAGACTTGGATCTGCATATTGACGATGAACGTTAATCTGACGCTGAAGGTCTCGATAGACTTCATCGTTCAAGGTTGCCTGAGCGGGTGCAGGCGTATTGTCAGCTGCAAGGGGAATGTCCGTCATAGTGGTCCATGAGTGACCGCGCTCCGCAGAATACTCTACTCACTGCGGATTTCGCCAACAATGGGGGAATCACCATAGACCGCCGGGTGCAGCCAGGATCGCGTTCTCTGAAATAATGCTTTCAAGATCGAGATATTGGTTGAAATAAACGTTTATGTTCATTCTAAAGAATCTAGTGACCTACTGGAGCTCCTCTCTTGGTTCGTTGAATACTGACTGACAGGTTTCGTTGCCGCTGCAACAGTTGAGGACAGTGTTCCTTTCGGTTCAGGTCACGGAACGGACTGAATGGAATGGACCGTTCAGTTGCTAGATTACGGAAACCCTGTAATCGTCGCACTGGTCCGAAACAGGCGAGCCTGCGTCGAACAGTCAGGAAACTGACACAAATCAGACAAACTCGTTAAATACAATCCCAATACAGTCGCAGGGGCGGACCGGAGGACTAAATGGCTGAGATGAAGTGGAACATCCAAATTTTTCGACCAGCGCGCTTGTCGCAAGATCGACTGTGCAATTGCACATTTGTTTTCGCTGGAACACGGTTTAATGTCGGGAAACAGCACTGAGCGGATACACCCGAACGGACGGTGCAAAATCCCATAAATATCACAATAGCGTCTTGATAGTGTGAGTGTAGGTTTTCCTCGACCTGTGTATATATAGGTCAGATGGTTAGCGCGAGGAAACCACTAACTTGGTGTGAACCTCACGCAGGATTGAATCCTCTATCGACGCACAGTTCCGCAACAACGGCGGTGGCACCCGCATTTTTCGACGAAGATTCATAGATTCGAGGTTGGCAAACAATGACAGCTGAACCCCCATCCAAAGAGATTGATCCGATTCTGCCTGTTTTATTGGCGGACAATCGGGCAACAGACTTGGATAACGAGGATGACTCCCAAGACGGTACCTCGCTCGGCGACAATAACACGACGGGAAACACGCTACTGTCGTCTGTGGACGACAACGCCTGGTTGGAGTTGTTCGGTAACAAGGAGATCCGTTCTAACGATTCGGTTCTGGACATGCCGAATATCTTCGCTCCTTCCAATCAGTCAATATTGATGGCTCAAAACCCCGCAGCCGATGTGGTCCTTTCAGCGCGGCAACTGTTCCGCCAGGCCGGCGGTCAGGAAGGACAAGAAGGGCAAGAGAATGCAGAGGGTGAGCCGGAAGAGGACAAACCACAATTTGTTTCGGCTGAGATTCCCGCCGTCAAAGTGCCGGATAAACCGGGCAGTGTGGACGGCCCTGACGGCTCGCGCATAGAGTTCGATCTCGGTCCTGACGGAAAAATACACCCGAAAAGGGTTACATACGGCGACGGAACGACCACTGAATACACGTGGACTAAAGAAGG
>CAYTDR010001260.1:0-2373 GCA_964436185.1 uncultured Candidatus Obscuribacterales bacterium
GGCGATTACGTCCTTGATTTCCTGGCGGTCATAGAATTTCGTGCCGCCAATCAGGGCGTAGGGAATGGCAGACCGAATCATTACTTCTTCGATTGCGCGGGTCTGGGCGTTAGTTCTATATAGAATCACGCTGTCGGCATTCTTGCGGCCACCAGCCTTCATGCGCTTCAGCTCTTCTACTACATAGAAGGCCTCGTCAATCTCATCGGACGCTTCATAGTACTGAGCCTTCGAGCCTTTGCCTCGATTGCATCTGAGCTCTTTCTCGATTCGCTCTAAGTTGTTAGTGATGATGCTGTTGGCAATCTCGAGGATGGTCTCGCTGGACCTATAGTTTTCCTCCAGCTTGATAAGCTCGGCGCCTTCATAGTCATGTTGGAAACCGAGAAAAATTCTGTAGTCTGCTTTTCTCCACGAATAAATTGACTGATCGACATCACCGACCACCATCAGGGTGCGCTCGTTCCACGGATCCGGGCGGAACTCGCCCTCCCGGTCCATGCGGTGACTGTCGGTCGGGTCTGTCATAAGTCGGACCATGTCGTACTGCGCTTTATTTGTATCTTGAAACTCATCGATGAGCACATGGCGAAACTGAGCCTGAATCTGTTTTCGCACAGTGAGGTTTTGTTTCAATAGCTCGGTGAAGACCAGGATTAGATCATCGAAATCGAGAGCATTGTTGCGCGATAGCTCTTTTTGATATGCAGTGAATATCTCCGAGATACGATTTTCTCTGTAAGATCTCGATTCCCCGGAATAGAGGTGAGCCGTGAAGCCGTCGTTCTTCAATGCGGAGATGGAATGCTTCATATCTTTGGGCGCAAATACCTTCTCGTCCAGGTTCATCGCCTTGATGATTCCTTTGAGAACGTTTTTGCTGTCGGTTTCATCGTAGATGACGAAATTGCGGCTCCACTTCAGCCCTTCAGCTGACTCGTAGTTCTCGATCTCTTTTCTGAGAATGCGGGCGCAGATACTGTGGAAGGTACCAATCCAGGAGCGGCGAGCGTACTCGGGACCGACGATTTTCTCAACGCGGGCTTTCATCTCCGCGGCGGCCTTATTAGTGAACGTTACTGCCAAGATCTCAGAGGGATCCTGTCGCAGCTCTGAGATCAGGTAAGCGATTCGTCGCGTCAAAACCGTCGTCTTGCCGCTTCCGGCACCGGCGACGACGAGAGCAGGCCCCCAGGAGAGGCAAACCGCCTTCTTTTGCTCGTCATTGAGCCTGGAGAGTAGATCTTGTTTGCCTGCTAGCTCTGCTACCATGTTGCCTCCCTTTGCCTCATACAATTGATTGTAAACCACTCACTGCCTGAAATTTATTCGTTAATTCACCAGACAGGCTCAAAATCTTTCATGATTCATGACACCCTGTGACCTGAGGAAATGCGCTGTACATGTGTCTTGGCAGAAACGACTGACGTGTCCGATTTCCTGAGAAGCTGATTGTGCAAGCGTTTGAGCAAGAAACTGTTCGAATGGACCGGCGCAATGCCTGTGGTAAACAAGTTTGAACGTCGCACTTTTCACTCACTAAAGTCTGGGGATTGACAGTGCTCGACCAATTTGGCACTAAGCGCCGTTTGAACCGTAATAATCATGAATTGGAGACCTTTTTAGGCCGCGACCAGTCATGATATGATTCCAAGCGGCATGCCACCGAGTGGTGCATCTAATTCTCGCGATTAGCAGCCTCAATGTTGATTAAAACTTGTAAACTGCCGAGCGCGTCAGAATGCACTATGCTCCAAAGGTAGTTAAGCTAGGGATGCATCCTAGGATAGATTAGAATCTTCTGCAGGCAAGTGAACCATGACACCATCCGAACCAAGTAGCGTCTCGACCACCATCCCCACAGTTGATGAACTGGCTCAAGAGCTCTTGCTTATACAACAGTCTGGACCGCGCAAAGTAGCGATCATCGGATCAAGAAACCTGCCGCTCACACATCAGCAGCTTGTCGAGATGCTTGCATATGCGTTAGTACTATCAGGCAACCATGTCTTCACCAGTGGTGGTGCGAACGGCACCAACATGGCTGTGATAAGAGGCGCGCAGAGAGCCAATCCGGATCGTCTGAGCATCATCTTGCCACAGACGATTGCGCAACAACCAGGTGAAGTTCAAGATCTTCTAATCGGAATAAAGAACATCATTGAGTATCCGGAAAGACGATCGATGACGCTGGCTGATGCCTCTAAACAATGTAACCATGAGATTATCGACAAGTGCCAGCAGATAATCTGTTTCCTTTACCACACGAGCCATACACTTTTATCGTCGGTGAATTATGCCAAAGACAGGCGTAAGATAGTAACGAACTTCTATCTGGACTAATCACCGTTGCCGTCAGCTTCAATCATGAAT
>CAYTDR010001261.1:0-2366 GCA_964436185.1 uncultured Candidatus Obscuribacterales bacterium
AAGAGGATGACCAAAGAAGGCGCCTTCAATGCATTAGCCGCAGCCAGTCAAAGACTGGAGACAGACCCTTCGTATTTCATGGCTCAGTGCTACCAGCAAGCTCCCGTTCGCACCATTCGCTTGGGAGAACTGCTCACCCTATCCGGTATCGTATCTGAGTCGCAGGTTCAATATGCCGTGGAAATGGGACTGTTGCACAACCTGCCCCTGGGACATCTCCTGCTCGACGTGGGATTGATCTCCCGACGTTCCCTCGAGAATGCGCTGGTCCTACAGAAGATGGTGGCAAACGGTTCTCTGAAACCTCTGGAAGCAGTTTATGCTCTCATCGACACGCATTATTACGGCTACTCCGTTGCCCAGGCTCTGTCCGACAATGAGCGAAGCGGCGAGCCGACGGAGAGTGTTCAATTCACAGAATTTCTGGTCAGCTCCGGAGTTGCTTCCAAGCGCACTATCCGAGAATCGCTCGAATCGGCTCTCAAGAGCCCGCAGATGGTGGGCAAAGCGCTCATGCTTGCTGGCGCCATCGATGAGAACAATCTGCAAATCGCGTTGCGTTGTCATTTCTACGTTCGAGAGGGGATGCTGTCCTTCGAGGAAGGCATCGTTATTTACGATCACAGCGTCAGAATGGGGCTGTCCGTCGAGGAAGCGGTCGGTCAACTTGGTTTCGAGCTGAGACAGAGGAAGGAAGCTGTGGAGCAAGTAGCGTGAGCTGAGATCGCCCCCGTATTCGTGACTGAACTGCCAGCGGTATCAGTGTTTGATAAGCATGGCTTATCACTTTGAGGCTCAAAACGGAAAAATACGATATCACCGAGGCCTTTGATAAGCGTGGCTTATCAGTTTGAGGCTGAAAACGGAAAAATACGATATCACCGAGGTCTTTGATAAGCGTGGCTTATCACTTTTGGGCTGAAAACGGAAAAATACGATATCACCGAGGTCTTTGATAAGCGTGGCTTATCACTTTGAGGCTCAAAACGGAAAAATGGGAAATCAGCAACCTCTTGAAAAGCGGGTGGTGATAATCAACATGATCTCCTTGAAAACGTTGCTGGGCAACGGACCTAGTGGTTCACGCGCCTGCGCTATACGTTGCTTGAAGTCATGATCAGAAGTTTATATATTGCGTGGTAGTCAACAGTAATATCAAAAACTCGGAATGCCTTGCCTGTATCGGGAAGCTGAGATTCCACACGTGTTTAGCCGAAAAGCTGAAGGGTATCAATTGCGGTGCCCATTCTGTAAACCTGTGGCGATATTGTGTTTCTTCTCTTTTGAGTTTCTTTTTCGCTTAGTTGGTCTAATCTCGCCCAATTACTGATCCTCGAACTACGGCTGTTATTGCCGTAGCGAGTTTTCATACGCACGACCAGGCGGTACTCCGGTACCGGCCTATTGAATCGTGGCGACTCACAGGTGCCTCATGGCAACAAACACAACGAACTTTTGCCTTAAATCGAGTGTTACGGACTCTGACTGGGAAGTGCTCTACAAGGCTGCTTTCAAGGAGGACCAACGGACACCGATGAGCCAGCTCCATGATGGAGTTAGGAGCGGGCAGCTACTCTTGCACCGAACTGTTGAGACTCAACAGGGACTTCTCTGTTTCACCATCACGAACATCTTGCCTTCGGTCGCTTTGCTAGCCTACATCGCTACGGATTCAACCAAACGATCCAGCGGTATCGGCTCGAAGCACCTCAAGCAGCTACTCAAATCTGTGGCGGCAGACCACCCGAAACTACTCGGGCTCTTCGCTGAGATTGAGTCGACGAGGGAGAAGGACATCGACGAGGAGGCGAAGAAGCAACGCAAGCGTCGGCTGGCATTCTACCAGCGGCTTGGCTTCAAACGTCTGCAGTCGGACTACCGAATCCCCAGTTATGACGTGAAGGCGAAGGACGAAGCGGGCGAGCTGCTTTGGTATGAGTTCGGAAGCACTCCAATCGGCTGCGAGCGGATGGCTGCGATCGTCAAGGAGATTTACACCGACGCCTACCACCTCAAGGAGGACGACGCGCGGGTCGTTAACATCTCCATCGAGAAGGACACAAGCACAGGGTGTATCGTGGCGCTGGGAGACGCTGAAACAGCGGAGCCAGCTCCATCGACTCAACCGGTGTCTTGAGCCTCTCAAGTACGATCGGACGCGGGCACCGTCATTGGTGTCTGAGTCTCTGCGATTATCACCGAGTGGCGGTTTCGTACCGCTGCTCGGCTGGTAGTCGTTGCAGCATTTTCGAGTGGAGAAGACGAGCTCGGCGACGGGCGGCTTCTCATCCATTCTCGGTTTACGAGCCTGCAAAGGCTTTCTCGCCCATGTCGGCGATCGACAGATTGCCGGAATCCAGCAGTTA
>CAYTDR010001262.1:0-2366 GCA_964436185.1 uncultured Candidatus Obscuribacterales bacterium
CTGGACGGCATTGATTACGATCAATACGGGACCATGAAACTTTCAGCGCATCATCTAATACCCAGAGCGGTGAACAATAGCGGAACGGTATCGATGGATTCGAAGTCTACGGACTCGAGCACTGAGAACTCGAAGCCTACAAGCAGCCGTTGATAATGTTTCCTTGCCTCAAAGTAGCTCGTTCATCATCCTGGTCAGTTCTTTCGCATTAGTGCCGCCAGTAAAATCTTTTACAAGCTCGCCATCGCGATTGAACAGAAACGTTCTCGGTATGGATCTCACACCGAGAGCGCGAGCAAGAGTTTTGCTCTTGCTGTCATCCACATTCAGGCGTTCGACATCGATTTTCCAGAGGAAGTCCTTTTTACATTGATCGACTGCTGGTCCATATGCGCGGCAGGGTCCACACCAATCCGCATAGAACTCGATAACACGTGGACGTTTAGCGGCAACGATCTCTTCCTTAAGAGGCGCCATAGCTTCACTTAAGGCTGCGTCTCTCGATGAGCCTATGTAAATAAATCCACCCATTGCCATTAAAATGAAAACCAGTCCGGCCGCCACCCTGTGATCCAAGCCACCTTTGGATGCAGTTGGGAACTGTGCGTCGTATCTGGTACCACAATGTTTGCATTTGCTGAAATCAGTAATATCTTTTCGCTTGCAAGTCGGGTTAGGACAGCTTTGGGCGGATTGATCAGTAGTCATCGTTCCTCCTTCTGCACGTAAAACCATTGAACTTAATGACCATGTTCCTCGTGAAAGAACCTAAGGCATAGGCAGATTAGCGACAACACTAATATACCCAGCACGAACACCCGATTATTATCTATAAAGACAGCACAGCCGCCAGCTTAATCTTTTTCCGAACCCAGTATGAACAAGGGGGCGTTTTCGTAATACCAATCTGGTCAGTCATGCAGGCACCTCTGGAAATCCAGCGTCAGGCGGAGTCGTCATAGTATTGCCAAGTTTCTTGCCTGCTTGTCGAAGGCTGGTCTTCCGCCACTCTGTTTGTCGACGAACAATGCAGAATGCTCGATCTAACAGCGTCGATACTGAACCCGCGAGATCGTGAAGCAGCAACGGTTTATTTTTTTGTGACAATGGTGCCGTAGTCTTGAAGTTGAAACAAAGTTCGAGATGGACATGGCGGTTATGGCACGAACAGTGGGGATGATGAGATGCCTCAAGAGTCAGCTTTTCTGGAGTATTCAAGGATTCCGGATGGGGCGGATCAGGGAGAACAGGGTTGGGAGGACATTGCGGCCTCCCTTTGGACACCGGGCCACAAGCCAGACTCGCAGCCTACACTGGGCGCTCGCGGGTGCACATTGCCGCGGCTCGATTTTTTTGATTCGACAGCAAGCAGCCCCTCTAATGTTCCACCTGTGGATACAGCTGCGGGGAGCGCCGATGCAGAGGTGTTAGCACGTCCATTCGATACGCCCGGCATGACAGGCGCTATAACCGGCAAGAAAGCCGAACCCTTGGACACTAAGGGTGGTGCGTCTGAGAGCAAACCGAAATCGATGGCACCGGCAACCGACGATAGAAAGCCCAGTATTGATTCTGGCGAGAGGGGAAGCGCAGCGGGTGGAATTGTATTTGGACCAGCCCGATTGGTTGATGTGAAGGATGACGGGAGCAAAACAGTTACAGAGCGACGTGAAAGTGTGCTACCAGAGCTGGATGGAACTCTCATGACCGATTTCGCGCCGGACGGCAAAAAGACAAAAGAGAGCTTCTTTGGTCGGGACGGTCGGAGGTCTAGCACCGACTATGGACCCGATGGGAAGAAAACTAAGGAGACCTTTTGGGGAAAAGACGGAAGTGAATCAACTACTGAATACGGTGCCGGTGGCAACAGAACGAAGCATTCTTCCGTCTCGAAGAACGGTGCAACACAGACTACGGAATTTGGCGCTGATGGCAAAAGAACGAAAGTGACTTCCGTCAAGGCAGACGGAGACTCGTTGAGTACTGATTATGGCGCTGACGGGACAGAAAGTAGGACCACTAGAGTCACGAAAGAAGGCAAGACCGTCACAGAATCGTTACCGGGTGGTCGCAAAGGTGTTACCCACTATCGACCGGATGGGAGCTTGAAAGAATCATCCACTGCCGATAGCAACGGCAATACCGTCAGCCATGAATATGGTGCGGATGGAAAAGTTACATCGATGACCACAATGCTCGACGGGAAGAGTACGAAGATTGAGTATGGACCGAGCGGACGGATAAACAGAACAATAAAAGCTGCGGGACTCGACAGAAGTGTCACCGAGCACGGTGCGGACGGCAAGCCGGTGAAAACGACTATCACTAATAAGCACGGGACATTGAAAGTTTTTGAGCACGGACCG
>CAYTDR010001263.1:0-2365 GCA_964436185.1 uncultured Candidatus Obscuribacterales bacterium
ACGCGCGGGAAACGTAATCGACATGCTGATAATCGTCGAGCAAGAAGCCAATATTTAGTGACGAATTGTATGCACCGAATGTGACACCGCAAACCAATACGGCAGAAAGGACAATAAGTAAATTCCAACCTAAACTTGGCAGCCAGGGCTTACGGACCTCGAAATTTGCGCGGCTTTCCGCCTCAGGAAAACTGGATGCTCCTGGTAGGTATTCATGAGGATGACTAGTTGATGTGCCCGGCACAATATTCCCGAAAAGATGTAAAGCGGAAAGGTATTCTACCACCAGTAGATTGGTGGGACGCTAACTACCCTTCATCTTGAGCTATCAGTCGTTCAAGCCCCTGAAGGGTTGGCATTGGCTATTCTTTGGACTTGCTTGCAGGCAAGGTTGAATCAGGCGTGGAAGCCGTTCCACCAGCTTTCTTTGTCGATTTTTTAGGATCGGTCCCCAATTTCGTTACTTTAGACGAGGAACCTTTCACGCCAGCCTCTTTGCCCTTGGATGGCAGGTCCGTTTTTGCAGGGCTGGTACTAGTTTTTGTGCCACTGCCAAACTTGGTCACTTTGGACGAACTAAAGCTCTCAGAACCCTTCTTCGTCGCACCAGTTTTGGGAGCAGCGTCAGTTGTGGTTCCAGTTGTTGATTGCGGCTCATCCGGTGGCAAGGGCGGCAGGTCGTAAATGTCGACTTCCGGCTTGGGCTTCCCTTTGCGTCGCCTGGTTGAGCTTTCGTCATCTGGTCTCAGACCTAGCTGTTTCTCGAGCCGCTCCTTCTCCTTCTCGAGCCGCGCTTTCTCTTCGAGCTCTTTTTTGCGTGCCTCTCTATTGTCCTGGAGCACTACAGACTCTGCTTGATCGAGACTCCCTAGAGGAACAATTGGCACCAGCTCCGGTGGTGTTTCCGGATTGATGACCTTACCCTTGTTCAGCCCGGGGAGCAAGACTTCGCCTGATATCGCTTTGCTTACACTTGCCGAGACACTGTCGATGAGCTTGGTGGATGTGCTCGCATCATAGTATTGGCCGCCTCCAGTCTTGGCTATACAGTCGAGCTGCTTCTTAGCCATCAAATCTTTTACATCCAGTCCGACAATGTCGAGCTTGAGCTTGATGCCTCGACTGGGAAGCGTGGCGATGTATGCACATGGATCGCTGCCACAAGTCTCAGCACCATCCGTAATTAGAATGATTGTCTTCTTTCCCTGTACTTTGCGAAGATCACGTTCAGCAGCATGAAACAATGCCAGCGTAAGTGGTGTCATGCCGGTGGGAATAACGCGGCGAATCTTCTCGATTATGGTTCTTCTGTTGCCAATCCCTGGAGGCACCAAAAGCGCAGTTGCTTGACACTCAAAGCCAGCCGGTACGGACTGTCCGAACACCCTCACACCTACGTGCACCTCGGTTGGGATCTTCATCAGAGCTCGCTGAAGCACCTGTTTGGCTGCATCAATTTTCTGGGTCTTTCCCTCGAGGTCGTCTTTCATTGAAAGAGACGCATCCATGAGGAAAATTACGGTCACAGGTCCGGCTTCCCGCTCCACATTTCCATGGATTAATGCGCCGGCCGTGCCGGTTTGCAACATCGTAGATCCCGTGCCGGCTTCAAGCAATGTCGATTGCGTGCCCGCCTCGAGCGTCGTGGACTGTGTGCCGGTTTGCAACATAGTCGAATCCGTGCCGGTGTGAAAAATTTTCGACCCACCAGGGCTGTTCGATCCATGAATACTGTAGCCCTGACCCAATGCCGTTCCTGCATTGGTGGCCACGGCAAGAAATAAGAAAATGCTAATCGAGCGAATCAGCTTAGATGCCGGATTTCCCACCGTCATCAGATTTAGCGTCCTTGTCTTTTCCCGCCTTATCCGAATCGGGCTTCTGCTTCCGCTGTTTCTTGTTCTTAGTCTTAGACGTTGCATCAGTGTCTTTCTTATCCGGCCCTTTGCTCAGATCATCTGGCTTCGATTCTTGCACAGTTGAAGTCGATTCGCCATGAACAATTTGATCGTTTGTAGTAGCAAGAATAGTGCGCCTGCTTATTGCCACTGGCTTCGATCCTTCTCCTGAAGCTGCCCAAACTGTTACGTAATAGAGTCCGGCTTTGCCGTCATTGGACATTTTGATGCTCTTCGAGAAGTTGCTGCCATCAACCCTCACGCCTCCGCGCACCGGAATATCCGACATGGGTTTCGGGTCGCCACCGCCAGAACCTGCCATCACTATTAATGGTGCCGCAAGCGCAACCGGAGGCATGAACATACCACCTGCGATCACAGCCACCAGACCAGCAGCCTTGAAGGCAGTCATAGCCTTGCTGTAATCCTTCTGGGATTTCTCCCTGTAGGCAATGAAATCGAGAGGC
>CAYTDR010001264.1:0-2361 GCA_964436185.1 uncultured Candidatus Obscuribacterales bacterium
GTGAGCGTATTTGACAACTAGACATTCTGTCGAACATACGCCTGGTTGTCAGGCATTAAGGAATCGTATCAAATCCTTGTGGGAACGCCTTCAGGTAGTGTCAGTGTGGGCGTGAACCAAAGCCACTCGCATTTCTAAACATGCTTCCTGCGGTCTGAACCAGAGAGTCCCGGCACGAGAACTAATTCTGTCGTGAGAAACTTCTTTTGCTAACATGGTCTGGTTTACCGACCAGGACCAGTTGCATGCATTCCGAATTTATTGACTATCAAGATTCTTCTACTACCTGTGAAGCCTCTGTAGCGTTCGATGACTCCACGAAAGACAAGCGCCCCTGCGTCCTAATCTCCCATGCCTGGGGAGGACAGAGCGATGGAGAACGCGACATTGCAAAAAAAATTGCAGAACTCGGTTATGTAGGATTTTGCCTGGACAATTACGGCAAGGGTAAACGCGGCTCTAACATGGAAGAGAACAGCAAGCTCATGCAACCTTGTTTAGATGATCGGCAGATGCTGCTTAATCGATTGCTTGCCGGTGTGTCAGCAGCCGCGTCCCACCCTCTAGTTGATGCTGATCGGATAGCAGCAATCGGCTATTGTTTTGGTGGTCTGTGCGTTCTCGATCTGGCTCGCAGCGCTGATCCGCGCGTAAAAGGAGTGGTAAGCTTCCACGGTCTGTTTAGCCCGCCGAACTTGGGCGCGCAGAAAAAGATAACAGCTAAAGTTCTGATTCTTCACGGTTACGATGATCCGATGGCAACGCCGACCAACATGGTCGAAGTCGCGACGGAGCTGACCGAAGCAAAAGCAGACTGGCAGATTCATGCATACGGCGGCGCGATGCACGCCTTCAGCAACCCCACTGCAAACATGCCCGAAAATGGCATTTTGTACAATGAAGACGCTGCTCGCCGGTCGTGGCAGGCAATGACAAACTTCCTTGAGGAAGTGCTGGCTCGAGTCCCAGTGTCTAAGTCCTGAGGCATTGGGCGCGCAGTTGCACGGACCCGCATCAGATGCGCGCCTCCGTCACACCGGCGTCCCCTTCAACCCGGCACCCCGAAAAAACTCCAGCACCTGTAGCGGACTGCTGCGACGAAAGCGGGGCCTAGCCCCACTTTCGCCCCAGGTCCGCAAATGCCGGCGCGAGCCCCAGGATTCATGGCATCAATTTTGGTATGCTGGTCGGCGGACCTTCATCAAATCAGCCCTTCTTCTTCTACCAGACAACGCCCAAAGCCATATCCACGCAAATACAATCATACCATACATCCGTACGGCGTCAAGGGGTAATCGAGTCATCTGCGCTGATACTCTGCCGTTATATATGAGGAAAGAATGACAACATTCAAGGAATTTGAGCTCGCGGGCTGGCAAACAGTCGCTGACGGATACCACGATTACTTCGGTCCTTTGACTCAACAGACGATTTCCCATCTTTGCTCTGCCATCGAACCCTTAAATGATGCGAAGGTTCTTGATGTGGCAACCGGACCTGGCTATGTGGCACAGGAGCTTCATTCCCGAGGCGCTTCGGTAACCGGCATAGATTTTTCATCAGTCATGATCGAACGAGCCAGGCGGCTATTCTCAGAAATCGAATTCGAAGTAGATGACGCAGAGAATCTTTCCTTTGCAGACGAAACCTTTGACGCTGTGACAATGAACTTTGGCATACTCCACTTCGATAAACCGGAGAGTGCTCTAGCTGAGGCATACAGGGTTCTACGACCGACCGGGCGGTTTGCGTTTTCGGTCTGGTCAACTGCGGACCAATCACTCGGGTTCAAAGTGGTACTAGATGCAGTGGAAGCAAAGGGTGACTCGAAGGTAAATCTTCCTGTCGGGCCTCCGTTCTTCCGATTCAGCCAGGAGGAGGAAAGCCGGCGAGTCATGACTGAGGCAGGTTTCTCGAATGTAGTCATCGAACGAATCCCGATGATGTGGGTTCTGCGATCTTCGCTGGATGTCTTCAACGCCTTCTTCTTAGGCACTCCGAGAACCGGCGGTTTGCTGCGCGCACAAACCGAGAGCACACTCGAAGACATAAAAAAGGAGCTTGCTCAATCGACCGAACAGTTTTCCGCTGGCGACCATCTAAAGATACCGATGGTATCTCTGGTGGTGCGTGGACTCAAATAAAGTCATCCGCGCAAACAGCCTAAAGTTTGAGGTGCCCTCAATTGAGAGCACCTCTTTCGCCAACTGACCCATTCATGTCTAACAGGCTTTCCGATCCGTCTGGTCGTCCGGAGCTAACCGGTCCTAGTCGTTGTTGCTGTTGAACCTGCCTTGTCGATTCCTATTCTGTTGCTGCTTCCACTGTTTTGAGTTGCCGTTACTGAAACTCTGATTCTGA
>CAYTDR010001265.1:0-2360 GCA_964436185.1 uncultured Candidatus Obscuribacterales bacterium
ACCAAGCACTGCAATTGGTGCCAGTAGATTGAGCTCGTTCGCATTCATTTTCCAGGTCATAAGGCTCGTTGATGTCAAATTTTCCAGACTGCCAGCAGAAGAATTGAGCGAGCCGCCAACAAACGATATTTAGGTTCGACGCACCCGACTCCGGCGGCACCACGATCTAGCATGGCCGCCCTCGACTTAGACTTTAGCACCTGCAGATGAGCTGACATCATGGCTTTTTAATCTTGGTTTCAAAATAGCTGTCTTTGTTCGTATAATCGAACATTCGGCGTAGTTTTTTTTCAAAACTTGTTCTCCATCAGCGCCTTGATGGAAAATTCAATGCTACAAAAGGAAGAACACTCCAATCGCAAAGGGAAGTCCACTCAGACATAATCCCTTGAATGAAAGGGAACTACTGTGAACTATAACAAGCCTGTAGTTATGGTCGCCGACTCCGATCCTTATGTACGCGGTCTGGTCGGCCGCTACGTCGAGGAAGCTGGCTATACGGTAACTTTTGCTGGCACTGGGTATGAGGCCTTGGATGCTACTCGTAAGTCGCCACCCTTGGCAATTATCGCCGATATGTTGCTACCCAAACTCGATGGACTGGCGCTTTGCCGGCTGATCAAAGGCGATCCTGAAACCGCTCACGTCATCACTGTAATTGTGCTCAGCATTCTCTCGGCGGAAGAGAAAGCAAAGAAAGCGGGCGCTGATGCCTTTATCCAGAAACCCTTAGAAAAGACACGCATACTAGAGACGCTGGACGAAGCTTGCAGACAACGAGGTGTAGATTCGTGAGTCCCTCGAAAAAGTGCATCAGCACTGGAAATCCTCAAATGGATCAAATTCTGCACGGAGGCTTTCCTGTCAATTCGATCAACATTATCATGGGGCAACCTGGTACTGGAAAAACCA
The DNA here is from genome assembly GCA_964436185.1 of uncultured Candidatus Obscuribacterales bacterium. Lineage (GTDB taxonomy): Bacteria > Cyanobacteriota > Vampirovibrionia > Obscuribacterales > Obscuribacteraceae > CAYTDR01. The sequence goes on from CAYTDR010001265.1 coordinate 913, forward strand.
TCTTTGCAGAACAGATGGTGTTTCATCACGCGAATCAGGAAGAGCGCCCCATACTGTATCTAACCACGCTTTCGGAGCCGCTGGCGAAGGTGCTCACGTACCTCCAACGCTTCTCTTTCTATGATGAAGAAAAAATCAATTCTACTGTAATTTACCAGGATATGGGCGCCGAGCTAGCGGAAAACGGCATCAGCGCTCTGATTCCATCAATAGAAGAAAGCATACATTCGCTTTCGCCCAAGATGATCGTAATTGATTCGTTTAAAGCCTTGCATGATCTTTCTGAATCACCTGAAGAGATTCGCCGCACGCTGCATAAGCTCACGGGCTTGCTGACAGCTTTTGAGACTACAGTCTTTCTACTCGGTGAATATACTGATGAACATTGCAAAACCCTTCCCGAGTTCGCCATGGTCGATGGTATTGTGCAATTCCTTCGCAGCACTCAGAGTACCCGCGATGAAAGATTCGTAAGAGTGCTCAAGCTCCGCGGCAATGGCTATTCGGAAGGGCTGCATGGTTGCTGCATTACAGAAAGTGGAGTGGAAATTTACCCCCGTTTGGTTACTCCTCATATACCTGAAGATTACGTCTTGAAAGACGAACGCGTTCCTTCCGGAATTGATGGTTTAGATCCAATCATCGGCGGTGGCTTTCTTAAAGGCAGCTCCACCTTGCTGCTAGGACCTACCGGAGCAGGCAAAACGACATTTGCACTTCAGTTTGCAATGGCCGCTCTAGCAAATAAGAATGAAGGAAACGCGTTAATAATCAATTTCCAAGAAAACCCAACTCAGCTGGCGCGAAGCATTCGACACCTCACCGGCAGCAACGAAAAACCGGCGGGGCTGGAATTGATGTATATTTCACCGGTTGAGATTCAAGTTGATAGTGTTATCGTCTCGCTCTTCAATCGCATTGAAAAGGAGAAATTCGCACGCATCGCTGTAGATTCGATAGGAGACTTAGCGATAGCCGCCAGCGATTCTGACCGACTGCATGACTATCTTTATGCGCTAGTTCAACATTTCGCAGTCAGAGGCGTAACCAGTTTGATGACATCCGAGTCATTTTATCCCTTAACGGAACAAGGCAGCCTCGAAGCTCGAATGGACCGCATTAGCTACATGTCAGACAATATAATCATGCTCAATTTGATCCACGATCCGAACCCTCGCCGCCAGCTGCGATGCGCCAAAGCGCGCGGGACAAGCCACGATTTGAGAGCGCACGACTTCAGGTTGACTACGGACGGAATGCATGTAGGCGAATCGTGATTTCCGAGCTTTGAATCAATCCAAAGCGGACAACGTATTAGGCGGCCAATCTCACGAAGAGGTTGGTCTTGTATGAGGTCGGCATGCCTTCTTCGATCGGACCGAAATCCAAACATTTATCAAGGAGCGACGTATTGTGCAGGTCAACCCGCTTTATGTACCACCAATAGG
>CAYTDR010001266.1:0-2357 GCA_964436185.1 uncultured Candidatus Obscuribacterales bacterium
GTCCTCCTCCGGCTATAGCACCGACTGCGGTGCCTAAACCAGCACCGAGACCTGCGCCCAAACCGCCGCGAATAAGGGTTTGTCCAACCTTGGCTCCCCAACCTTCTCCCCTGTATACATCGTTGTCGCCGGTTCCCTTATTGGTATATTTCCCCAGACTGCCAACAAGATGTGCCGAAAGAGGAATCGTACGACCATCGGGCATGCGCAGGCTGTCGAAGTGCAGACCGAGCTCACCAGACCTGCTCAGGCGGCGCCCTGCTTCGGCAGAAGCGACCGAGCCCACGATTTGTGCTCCGGATGGAATATAGCCTCGTCCGCCAAGAGAGACATTCTGGCTGACTGTAGCCTGAATGTAATCGCCAGGTTTAGCAACCTGGGTGGAGATAGCTGTTTGCAGCGCCACTTGCAAAACGAGGCCCGCAGGCGCTTCTACGGGAGGACTACCGCTGTAGAACCTGTGATCCTGGTACGGTGGCGGGTTCGAATTGTAAGAGGGAGGAGCCTGATTCTGTCCGTAAGGCTGTCCATAATCGCCTCCGGAAGGACCGAGAGGAGGGAAGTTTTGCTGGTATTCCGGACTGGATTGAATCTGCCCCTGGTATTGTCCGCCCTGCTGCGAACCGGGGTTGCCATATCGGTTGTCTTGCGGACCTGGATAGGAATTCTGCCCGTAGGAGTTTTGCCCGTATTGGGGCTGCCATGATCCTCGAGCTGCATCACCAAGACCGCCGCCGGAATCGTTGCCATATCCGCTACCACGCGGAGGCGCTAGACCAGGTGAGGATGAGCCTTCCGAGTCAAGCGAAGGACTCTCGCTTTGCAGCGAGCCACCATTTCCTTGAGCCAACTGACCTGCAGATTGAGGGTAGGAGCTTGGCGCGAACTGTCCATTTTGGGAGTATTGACTGCTATACGAATAGCCCTGCCCATTGGTCGGGCCGGCGTGGAAAATTAGTAGCGAACCAGCCAGGAAGCCGCTCCAACATGCTCGCCAGCCATTTCGACTACCCGCTTTTTCCATTGGCAACTTACTGAATCTAATCAACAAAGTTTTCCCTCAACCTCTGATTTGAGCCCGCATTTCCTACTCTAGCAGGCTCAATATCTTTTTTCAAAAGACGTTTATGGTTGGTCCTGGCTAGTTTGAGGGGGTCTGTCATCCCATCCGGATTGCAAACTACCGCCACAACACTATCCGTTTTCCTGGAAATTCCGATTCTCAGTTAATGTAGAATCAGTTAATCAGCACTTGAAGAAGGTTAGTGAGTAAAAGCAAATCCACGCGCTCACAGGTACTTGCGGCGATCAAATTGAAAAATCGTCGGGTCACCATTGCAGACGTGGTAGAAGAGACCGGGCTGGCCGTAAATACGGTCGCCGGGATGCTCAACGACATCGCATATGAAACCAGGGCTCATCTGGAAGTGACTGCTAATGGTGTTATTTACTACATCTTTCCAGATAATCTCAGCTACCTTTTCCTCTCTAATCGGGTGTCTCGTTTGGCTGCCATCGTCTGGGCCAAACTTTCTCCACCGTTGCTTTTTCTCTTTCGCATTTCGTTCGGGCTGCTGCTCATTTTCTCGATTGCCGTGATTTTCCTCATCATGGCTATGGTTCAACTCGTCATCTCCATGTTTTCCGGACACTCAGGCACCGTATCCGATACCTTCAAAGAATTCTTCCAGTTGTTGAAGAGACTTGGTGTCATAGGTACTCTCGACCTTGCCGGTAGCTTCAAGCGCCTGCTCGGAAAGAGGGGTGTACAAAGTCAGGAGGAAGTTGAGGAGCCGAGCAAGGACAAAGGTTTTCTTCTCAACTGTTATGACTACCTGTTTGGTGCCGGCAATCCCAATGAGTCTTTTACAGAGGAGCGGGCTCTTTTGCTGGCTAGAAAAATTCGCGCTAACAGAGGGGTTATGCTGCCCGACGAGTTGGCTCCGTACACCGGGCTCTTGCGCGATGAGCCGGAAGGAATTTTTCACATTCTCTCCAGATTCCAGGGGTATCCGACATCGACCAAATCGGGATACCTGGTCTATGTTTTTTCAGATATGCGCACCGGATCCGGTGACTATGACAATGACGAGCTGCCTGCCAAGCTCAACAAAAGGCTATGGAAGTTTACTGAAGCAGAGGGTGATGCACTGCGCTCCATCATCGGCATGGCTGTATTCAATTTTATGGGCACCATCTTCTTTTGGTGGACGCTCTTCTCCGTTCGCACCACATCTCAGCGTCTCGAGGTGCTGATGCTGGTGCTGGCTTCCTATGGTACTTTCTTCTTGTTTTTCCCTCTCTTTCGCTGGATTGGAGTGGTTTTGAGAAACAAGCGTTTAGCGAAATACAACAAG
>CAYTDR010001267.1:0-2357 GCA_964436185.1 uncultured Candidatus Obscuribacterales bacterium
GAGATGTGCGTAAGAACTGATGAGGAAACAGGAACAAACTCAACTTCCTTCTTACGAAAATCACCTCTCAATTATTGAGCAAGTCGTTCAAATACCGTTTGCGAGCCAGAGTCTTGAGATTCCCTGGAGCGCGGTCAAATCTCTGCCTGGCGGGCTCATATTGTTGCTCGGCCGCTTTTAGATAGAGAAGCATCGACCTGTCCCTATCCTTAGTTGCACCGATTCCATGCTCGAGGCACAAGCCGAGCCAATATCGAGCTTCTCTCTGACCTTTTTCCGACAGCTCGCTGAATAACGAAACAAGGATGTTGAACCGTTCAGCAAAGCTGTCTTCCGACCAGACTTTATCCTGAGGAAAGTTTTCTTGCGCGGATTCTTCGAGCAGCAATCTCGCTCGCGGACGACCGGCCTTCACATTTTTCCCTTGAATCAACTCTATGGCAAGGTTCCATTGGGCGAATCGATCTCCTGCTGTAGCCGCCCAATCGAGCAGCTCTACAGCCTTGCTGTTGGTATGAGTTTCACTGCCGGGCAGAACACCGGCAAGAATTGCCGTCCCCAACAATGCTTGCGCACGAGGATCCTCGAGGTCTGATGCACGAACCAAGAGGCGCTGCGCTTCTTCTTTGTTTGCCTCAACCAAGAACCCTGCGTTGCTGAGAGCGGACAGCAAAATAAGAGCCTCGCAAGACCCTTCATCGGCGGCCTTCCCGAGCCATCGCAGAGCTTCTGCACTCTCAGTGTTGAATACTTCTTCGTCGAAGTTTTCGACAACTGCAGGATCCAGATTGCTATCGGCAATGTCGTTCCACCAGCGAATTACTATGCCCTGCCGTTCTCTGCGGAGACGATTTTTCATGACCAGAAAACGTCCGAGCTGATACTGGGCATCTCTGTCGCCAAGCTCCGCAGCTTTTCGATACCAGAGCACGGACTCTTGCAGTTGACGTCCGTCCGGGTTCAAAGCGCGATAGTAGGATGCAAGCGCAATCATGGCCTCGGTGCTGCGTCGATTGGCGACTTTCTTCAAGAAGGGAACCACAGCATCATCAGGAAAGATATTCTCTTCGAAGCAGGTTCGATAGCAATTGACCAAATGCGGTTCGACCGTTTCGATGCCGGCATCATATACGGTGCGATATAATTTCTGAGCTCGATCCGGATCCCGAGGAACGCCGATTCCCCGCTCATAACACCGGGCCAAGAGCATCGTGGCCACGTCGTGTCCGGACTGCGACAAAACCTTCAACTCAGAGACAACATCTCGTACGCTGCCGTCTAACGGTTCAACTGTTGGTAGATCGTCGGGAACGAAAAACAGAGGCTCACGCACAAGCGAGATCAAGTCCCTCTCCAACTGCTTGTTCGCCTGATTATTCGGCTGCTGCATCCACTGTTCGACCAATTCGGTACTGATCGTTATGTCTGCGCTGTTTCGACTCAGCTCAAGAATCTTAGCTTCGGCGAATTCATCGCCAAGTTCTCGCGCAGCTTCTAGCCAGCGCATTGCCTCATCAATATTTCGCTCCACACCATCTCCTGAAGAATAGAGACAGCCAAGCTCCATACAGGCCTGAGGATGCTCCAACTCGGCAGCATTCCTGAAGTGCTGAGCAGCTTTTTCGTAATCCAGCGGAACTCCGTTTCCTTCAACATATGAGAGCCCAAATAGGTAGTGGGCAACATTGTTTTCGGGGTCGTTGACGAGCGCGCTACTCAACCATGTAAGTGCTTCAGGGTAATTGACGGGTGTTCCGATACCGTAATAGTGGCACCGCCCATAATTGCTCTGCCCAACCGACAAGCCCGACTCAGCAGCCTTTCTATACCAGACATGCATCTCCGGGTACTGAAAAACCCGCTCGTAGTAGCAAGCGAGATCGTTCATTGCTTCGGCAACGCCCTGTTCTGCCGCTTTGCGAAACCAATGCACTGCCTTCTCTTCATCGATCTCGCACGGTCCGAAATCATATGCTAGACCGAGCGCATTTTGCGCCTGTCCATAGCCTGCTTCGGCAGACTGCTTGAGCCAATGAATATATTCTTCGTTACTTTGAGGCATCAACACACCTTCAAGATGCACAAGCGCCAACTGATACTGGGAGACTTTATCACCACCGGCGGCGGCACTACGAATGGCCTCTACTTCCGCAGAATCCTGGGGTCTCGTAGTTAATACCGTAGCGACGGTTTGAGTGGACGTCGCCCCCTGAGACCAGCAGGCCATCAGCGCCATCTCCAGATCGGCACGAAGCTCGAGCGCCGATTGATATCGAGCATCCGGCTGTTTGCTCAAACACTTGATTACACATTGCTCGAGGACCGGGACGTTGATATCCGGCGCAGTTTCAGTTTTG